>DJFO01000423.1:458-8027 GCA_002432555.1 Marinagarivorans sp. UBA5870 | reverse complement strand
ACCATTCCGCCCAAAAATCGACCATGACAGGTCGATGGAATGACTCGTCGATCAAAAAAGCCTTGGCATTAGCCGCTGTGATTTCCACCTTGTTATCTGTCTGCACTGTTAGAACTCCGCTGTTGAGCAGGCGCGATCTTACCATCCTGAGCGCACCCGTCGACTGCAACCGAACCTCATCCGCGTCCGTTTTGGCCTTATGTGGGGTAGCCCCCCGACAAAATCAATTTCTGGCCGTAATTTTCCTTTATTCTTCGCTAAAATCTACTAGCGACTTGCGGTTTTAACAGGTCAGGCATAGCCTTATGGCCCTATCGAAACAACGCCAGCCCTGTTGTTTTATTGAATCGACCCCCGGGTCCGTCCCATGAATTCATCTTTAGTCTCGAGTGGTAAACGCCCTATGCCCCACCGTCGACTCCGGCCCCTTTCCTCAGGTGCCGCGGCCCAATGCTAATACGGCTCGACGTTCGCCCGCACAGCAAAGGTCGGCAGCTCCTCTGCGTCGCGCACTTTTCGCGCTCACTTTTTTACCTACCCCCTACTCACTTGCACTGATCAGGAGATAAACAATGGGTCGACTTGCACTCGTTACCGGCGGCACGCGCGGCATTGGAGCCGCGATTTCCATTCGCTTGCAGAAGGCCGGCTACAAAGTCGTTGCCAACTACGCGGGCAATGACGCGACAGCGGAGGCATTTTGGAAAACTCATGGAATACCCGTCTCGAAGTTTGATGTATCCGATTTTGCCGCCTGTAGCGACGCAATCGCCCAAATCACCAGTGACCTTGGGCCGGTGGAAATATTGATTAACAACGCTGGCATCACTCGCGACTCGACACTACATAAAATGGCCGGCGATAACTGGCATCAGGTTATAGATACCAACTTGACCTCCTGTTTCAATCTCTGCCGCTTGGTCATTGAACAGATGCGCGAACGCAACTTCGGTCGCATAGTCAATATAAGCTCGATCAATGGGCAGGCAGGGCAATACGGACAGGTCAACTACGCAGCGGCGAAAGCCGGTATTTTAGGCTTCAGCAAAGCCCTCGCACTCGAAAATGCCGGCAAGGGGATAACCGTGAACACTATAGCTCCGGGTTATATAGCAACGGAAATGGTCCGCGCGGTGCCGGAAAAGGTGTTGGAAAAAATTGTTGCCAAAATTCCTGCGGGCCGACTGGGGGAACCGGACGAAATTGCCCGGTGCGTGGAATTCCTCGTCGCAGACGAATCGTCTTTTATCACCGGCTCGACTCTCTCGATCAACGGTGGACAATACATGGCGTGACCGGCTAATGCCGGCACGCCCTGGGCCAGGGTCTTCACGACTCCTTATTAGCGCCGGCCACCGGCGGTTTCGCCACCTCGACTTTGTTTTCCCTTTTGCCGTCTACCGGTGTCACAACGGCAGCGAGCGGCTGGGCGGCTTCGGGCGCTTTCTTTTGAATCGCGGCGGCGACCGATGACGCCGCCTTGGCCGGCACAGCAGCGGCGGCTTTAGGCGCTCCCTTGACGGCACTCGCGCCCGGTTTAGCGGCCGGTGTCACTGCCTTTTTTATCGCCGGCGCCACCTTTTTTGGTATTTCGGCCATTGCCTTGGCCGGCATCGCGATCGTCGCTTGCTCTACCGCATTTCCAACCGGGTTAGGCGTCGATTTTTGTAAAACAGCGGAAATTTTCTGATTGGTTTCCAACAGTACGCCCTGGGTGTCCTGCATCAACTCACGCATAGACCCGTTGACATTTTCCCAGTACTCCTGCTGCAGCTTAAAAACGTCTTGAATGTTTTTCTGCCCGGGAATGTTTTGTAACGCAACGACCCCCTGATTCCATACGTCGGTTATAACCGAGGACTGCTTCCTCGCCAGAGCTTCGGCCGCCTCCGTTTGCAGCGCCCAAATCTCGCTGATCGGCTTAAATAAGCGCTCGGTTTGTTCGAAGATTTTCTCGTACATGGTGTTTGACCTCTTGACTCCAATAGTGACGTTGGGAGAACAGGCAAGTCGCAAGAATAAAAAAGCCTGACCGAGGCCAGGCTTTCGGGGATATTACCCGTAGGATGAGGACTTACCCAACAATACGGCCACCTGGCTTGAAGGCTAGGGAGTGGCGGATCGTTTAAAAACCTCGCCCAGTTTTTCTTGGTTGGCGGAAAAGGTTTCGTAGGCATCGGTAGACGCGGCGATCCATTTCTCCTGCAGGCTCTCCAAAAATGCTTTTTGAGTCTGGTAGATGCCTGAATAATCTTTTTGTGAACTCAGTTCTTTCGCGAAAGCGACGCTGTCGTTGACAAAGTCCTTATAAAAAGCAGTTTGTTTCTGCGCGGAATCTTCGAGAAACTTGGCGTTCAGCGTCAGCAGTTCGCTGAGTGGTTTAAAAGCGGACTGCGCTTGTTCAAACATTTTGTCGTACATGTGGTGTCTCCGAATGGTCAATGAGGTAGGACCCTCTATTGCTGCTATTGCTGCTATTGCTGCGATGCAATATAGGGATTAGTTTAGGACCGGAAACCTCTAGGGTCAATAATTTGCTGCGGCGCAATAACTGGTGGTTAGACTTTTTGGCTATTTGAACCTTCATCCGAGGTTGGCTTCAGAATAATCATTCCTCAGGTGCTTCGTTGGGTTTAGCTTGGTCCTCGAATCCCTTCCGCGCACCTGCAAGGGGATCCAGGTGGGTAAAGTTGCGCCACCAGGCCATGTTGTTTTCCATCATCTTGTTGAAGGCCGCTAGGGGCGAGGCGGAACCGATAAACTCCGACATGGCTGTCTGCAGATTGTCCTGCCGTTCGAGGAACATCGCCACGCTTTGTTCCAAATACTGGCGCATGAATGACTGCATATCGCTGCCGTAAAAGCGGATGAGCTGTTTGAGCACAGTCTGGGTCAGCACGGCCTGCTGATCGTTGGACTCTTGTTCCGTGATGATCTGCAGCAGAATGCTCTTCGTGAGATTTTCCCCTGTTTTGGAATCCACAACCTCGAATTCCTTGTGCGTCATGACCAAATCCTTGATCGCTTCCAAATTGATGTACTGGCTCTTGGAGGTGTCGTATAACCGGCGGTTGGGATACTTTTTGATGGTAATCACGGCGTTTCTCGCTGATGGACTCAAGGCACACGCCCTCGCCTAACGAGACAGAGTGGCGCGTCTGGTTGAAGTATAACAGTTGGAAAACCGTCGGCACGCTCGCTGAGGGGTCAGGCCACTTCGACTGCCTCCGCGGCACTGAAGCTGCGTTCAAGACGCACACGCACATATCGCCCCGGCGCTTCGTCCAAAGCCGGATAGTTAAGCGACTGACCTGGCACTATAGCGGCGGACTTTTCGCCAGACTGGGCTTGGAGCCAGCGCTGCCAGTCCAGCCACCAGGATCCCGCGACTAGGGTCGCGCGCTCCAGCCACTCTTCCGGGCTCGCGGTGAGCGAGTCGTTGACCCAGTGGCCGTACTTTCCTCCAACTGCAGGGTTGATTACGCCGGCGACGTGGCCCGATTCGGCCAGGACGAACCGCAGGCTGCCTTTCAACAGCTGTGCGCTCTTATAGGCCGCCTGCCACAGAACTATATGGTCCGACTGCGCCGCGAGACAATAGACGGGTATATCTATCGCGCCGAGATCGAGGCCAACACCGCCGATCGCGACCTCACCCGGCTTGCGCAGACTATTGCGGATATACATATTGTTCAGATAAAACAGGTAGGCCGCGGCCGGTAGGTTCGTTGAGTCACTGTTCCAGTAGAGAATATCGAAAGGTATCGGGTCGCGGCCCTTGAGATAATTTTCGATAAAAAAAGACCAGAACAAGTTGTTCTCGCGCAGCAGACTGAAGCTCAACGCCAAAATCCGTCCGTCGAGATACCCTTTTGCATTGACGCTCTGTTCGATCATGGGCAGCATTTGCGCATTCATGTAATTGCCGACTTCACCGGGCTCGGAAAAATCGAACAGGGTCGTCAGCAGTGTCATGGAATGGATGCGCGTATCGCCGCGCGTTTTGAGGAACGACTGAGTCATACCCAGCAGGGTCCCGCCGACGCAGTAACCCGCAACATTGATCTGCGGCGAACCGGAAATTTCCTCGATCGCATTTAGGGCTGCAATGACGCCATCGAACATGTAATCGTCGAAGTTGATAGCGCTGAAGTTCTCATCGGGGTTGACCCAGGAAATCATGAAAACGTTAAACCCCTGACTGACCAGCCAGTGCGCCAGCGACTTCTTCCGGTCGAGATCGAGAATGTAATATTTGTTAATGAAGGGGGGCACTATTAATAAGGGTATACCAAATTGCTGTTCCGTCGCCGGTGAGTAGTGCAGCAATTCGATCAGTCGATTGCGAAGAATTACCTTGCCCGGCGTATAGGCCAGATCCCGCCCCAACTGGAACGCATGCAGATCCACCTGAGTGATTTTGAAAGCTTCACTCGGGCTGTTCTCCAGATCCCGCAAAAATTTGTCCATGCCGCGCGCAAGGCATTCCCCCTCCGAGCGCAGGATTTCCCGGCAGACCTCCGGATTGGTAAACACGTAGTTGGTCGGCGCCATGGAGTTGACGAGTTGCCGGGTGTAAAACCGCACCTGTTCCCGCAGCTTCTGATCTTCAAATTCCAGCGCGTCCACCATTTGCTGAAGATACTCCGCATTGAGCAAATAGGCCTGCTTAAGATAGCTGAAGGCGGGATTTCCTTGCCAATCTGGGTCGGCAAAGCGCTTATCGCCCGCTGTCTCCTGGATCAAGGCTTCCGGCGTTTCCCCCATAAAAGCCCGAGTGGCGTTCTGCCACAACCTCTGTTGTTTTTCGAGAAACTGAAACTGCTGCTCAAGAAAGGTTCGCGCGTCTATTTTGACGGCTCCCGTCAGCGATTGAACCTTCTGCCCCTGAGGAAAAAACGGGTTGAGATGCGCGGGGATCTGATTGGCTAGCAACCGTTTGACCACCTCTTGAGCCATCTGATTAAAGCTAGCGCTGAATTGATTGATGTACCGCAATATTTCGGTTTTATCTTGCTGCTGCATCACTGTCACCTTGTTTGCGTCCGCTCAACGCACTGTCCAACCGCCGTCGAGGACCAGCGTCTGGCCCGTGATGTTTCGCGCGGCGTCGGACAGCAGGAACGCCACGCTCGAGCTGAGCTCCGCCATTTCGATAAAAGCTTTCTTCGGCATGGGCTGCAGCATTATGTTGTTGATGACTTCATCTTCCGAAATGCCATGTTCTTGCGCTTGCTGGCTAATTTGCTTTTCGACCAAGGGGGTTCTGACATAGGAGGGACATAGGGTATTGATCGTGATATCGAATTCGGCGGTCTCCAAGGCAACGACTTTGGCAAATCCCAGCAGACCGTGTTTCGCCGCAACATAGGCACTTTTGTAGGGCGAGGCCACCAGCGCGTGAATCGAGCCTATGTTGACGATCCGGCCGAATCCGCGCTCTTTCATTTGAGGCAAAACGCCCCGGGTTAACATTGCCGGCCCCACCAGCAATACATCCGTCAGCTGGCGCCATTTGTCCACCGGAAACGACTCAAGTTTAGCAACGTATTGCAGTCCGGCATTATTGATCAGTATGTCCACTCGCACCGACCCGACCAGTTCATCGATATCCTGTTGTCGGCTGACGTCGAGCTTATGAGCGGAGGCGGACAATCCTTCAGCGCGCAAACCCGCCACCACGTCCTCCGCCGCCTGCAAATTGAGGTCGGTAACCAAGACCTGATAACCCAGACGTGCGAGATCGGTGGCGATCGCTTTGCCGATGCCGCTGCCGGCTCCCGTAACCAGCGCCGTTCTGACAGCTGCCATAAATCCTCCGCCGATTTCTGAATAGATGCTAAATTCCCGTCTGCGACAGCAGACTTCTCGCCGCCGCCACCAATTTGCTACTGCCGAAAGCCGGTGCCTCGGCATCCGGCCACTGCCGAAGATTCCAGATCACCTGCCACCGCACCTCGCAATCGGGAGGCATTACTTCGTAACGCCCCTGCTGCTCGATTTCGATATACGCATTTTGGGGGTCGCCATGACTGTAGATTTCGATTTCCGCCTCGCCCGGCGCCACCAGTTCTACCGGCACGGGTTCGAACTGCTTGACCAAGAGCAGGCCCTGGTGGAAATTCGCCAACCAGCCCGTTGAGCCGTTGCCGAAGATTTTCTCGTTCTGCACTTGTTGATGCGGCTTGTATTCGTGCCAGGCTACGCCATCGCGCAGCAAGAGATGGCCAGTCGAGCGCTCCACCGGCGGCAAAACACTTTCGTAAAAAGTGATTCCGCCGTCCACGCGGGTAATTTCCCAAGGGGCGTACTGAACGGCGATATCGCCGCAGTTGCGCATAGTGTAGTTCGCCGACAGTCGCCCAGCCCGCAGGGCGAAATGTTTGTGTAAACGCAAGCCCGTCTGCGGACATACCGGACTGGTCACGCGGATCTCGTCGCCGTCGTGGTCGATTTGGTAGGGACCCTTATCCAAAACGAGAGGTGGCGGCCATCCCCAGGCGGCCTGCGGGCTCGGCCAGAAAGTAGAGCCTATTTCCGGCTTGGCGACGGACAGGGCATTCAAACCGGCGATACTGAATTCCACTAGATGGCCGCCAAAGCCGGCGTCGACGCCGACCCGCCAGGGTCCATCCACCAAAAAAAGCACTTGCGCAGTCATATTAAAGGCAACTCCAGGTCGCTGAATGTGCGTTTGAGAACAGGCGGTCCCGCCTCGCCGGTCGGCGGGAGACCATGCAGCAGCACTATAAAGGCGCACAGCTAACGGCAAAGGCGCAAAAGCTAACACCCGCCTGTCAGGCCCGCAAGCGGGCAGAGAAACTTGGCACNNCGCCAGTTTAGGCGCCAAACCCCAGGCAACCGCCAGCGGGCTTTCTGCTATTTAAGTGCAAAAACCCCCAGGTTCTGTAGTATGATGCCGGCGTTTTTTTGGGTGACACCTCAGCGGACCCTGCACAAGACGGGCTGCCAACCAGTCGGTTAGGACAGCCGAACCATCCGGCGGCGGGAGTGCCTGCGGCGAGGATAGGGTGATCCCGCACGAGCCCCCGCGGCCAACCTGCCGGAATCGCACAGAAACTGAGCTCCGAGACCCTACGCAGTAACACTCGAAACCGCAGGGATGGCTATTGATTTATTACTGTCCATTAAAAGGTACAAGCAATATGAAATTTGGTCACTTTGACGATGCCGCACGCGAATATGTCATCACCAATCCGGAAACGCCGTGGCCGTGGATCAACTACCTCGGCAACGAAGACTTCTTTTCGCTAATTTCCAATACTGCCGGCGGCTACACCTTTTACAAGGACGCAAAGTTCCGTCGCCTGACGCGCTACCGTTACAACGGCGTGCCCATGGACAACGGCGGCAAATATTTTTACATCAACGACGGTGGCGACGTATGGTCACCGGGCTGGAAGCCGGTCAAGGCCCAGCTGGACAACTACAGCTGTCGCCACGGCCTGAGCTACACCGTCATCGCCGGCGAAAGAAACGGCATCAAAGCGGAAGTCCTCTATTTCATTCCCCTGTCCACTTGGGCTGAAGTCCAGAAAGTTACCCTGA
>DJFO01000423.1:0-342 GCA_002432555.1 Marinagarivorans sp. UBA5870 | reverse complement strand
AACCGAATTCAAAGAGCGCCGCAACCATTACGCATTCTACAGCGTGAATGCCCCGATCCAAGGTTTCGATACGGATCGAGAGACCTTTATAGGTCTGTACAACAACTTTGACCGCCCCAATGCCGTATTCGAAGGCAAGCCGCGTAATTCGGAAGCCCATGGCTGGTCACCCATTGGCTCTCATTATTTTGAAATCGAGCTGCAACCCGGCGAGAAGAAAGAACTCGTGTTTGTCCTCGGCTACATTGAAGTACCCAAAGACAAAAAATGGGAGAGCAAGAGCGTTATCAACAAGCAGCCTGCGAAAGCTGTTATCGCCCGGTTCGATACCGTGGAGAAAGT
>DJFO01000198.1:8581-9022 GCA_002432555.1 Marinagarivorans sp. UBA5870 | reverse complement strand
TGGGTTATAGGAGCCACCCGGATTTTCGGCAACCTGGGTGGCGGCCGCAAGTCCCAGCTGGTTGGACTTACCTTCAACAAAGTTGGCAAACGTGAAATTGGTATTAAGGTAGTTGCGGTGCGTTAAGCCGCCTTCAACATCCTCTCGGGATAAGCGGCGCGGATTAGCGGCTTCCGGCTCGACTGCCGGTTCAGGACTGACTACCGCAACACGCCGCTCGAGAAACACATCGCGCTCTCCGAGCGGAATATCGCCCAGCACATCGCGATAAGCCCCATCCGCCGAGCCAGACTCCGATAGATCNNGTCGACGACTGCCGTAAGGAACTACTGAACCAGACGTCTGGTTTGGAGGAAACAGTTTCCGGCATTTCAGAAATAACGGCTGGACCATTGGGTCTCAGAAAAGCGGCTGCTTCCTGGCGCGGGATCACCCCGAGTT
>DJFO01000198.1:8103-8493 GCA_002432555.1 Marinagarivorans sp. UBA5870 | reverse complement strand
ACCCAATCCAGTACAAAACGGTTGGGCGCGAACAACCTTAAACCCCCTCCGTTGATATCCGCCTTAAGGGGTCTTATCCAGGTATTGAATTGTTGCGCGGGCAGTTCTCCCTGCAAACGCAGAAGACACCTCTCCCAAAGAGAATCAGGCAATGAAAACTCCAGCGATATTATCGGTTTTATGCAATGCGAACTAAGTTGAGTGACCTTGGAGCAGCGCAGCCAACGTGAAAAGCATCAGCGGCATGCACCAGAAATGGAGAGCCATTCTAACGACTTTTACCTAAGTTATCCACAGACCGCCAACAAAAAAACCCGCCCGCACGGCCACACACAAAGCAGCTCTCAATCAAAAAATACCCTGGAAAGCAAGGTAAATAGACCGCGATGG
>DJFO01000198.1:0-8020 GCA_002432555.1 Marinagarivorans sp. UBA5870 | reverse complement strand
CGACCTGGGTTGCCAGGGCAGACATTCAACACGATCCGCAAAGCCGTCAGGTACTGATCATGAAAAGAACATTTCAACCCAGCATATTAAAGCGTAAACGTACCCATGGCTTTCGCGCGCGCATGGCCACTAAAAACGGACGCAAAGTTTTAGCTCGCCGCCGCGCCAAAGGCCGCAAACAACTGGTTGCTTAATTCGTTTCGCCGAGGTGTTCGGCTTTGAACCAATTCAATGTGAGTCGTCACGACTCCCCTTCCCCGGACACCTCAATTTCCCAGCGCGCCGGCTTTAGGTTCACCAAAAACCAGCGCCTGCTGCATCAAACTCTCTTTGCTGCAATATTCGCCGACGCCCCTATACGCGCCTCTCACCCCAATTTCGTGGTTCTTGCCCGACCCAACGAATTGGGGCACGCGCGTTTAGGTCTCGTTGTGCCGAAAAAGCACGTCCGCAAGGCGCACCAGCGCAACTGCATTAAACGAATCGCCCGGGAATCGTTTCGCAAGGACCAGCACAAACTGCCGGCAATAGATGCTATAGTGCTGGCCCGGCGCGGAGCCGAGATTGTTCCAAAACAACAGCTTACATCGATATTCACCGGTTTATGGAAACGCATCAGCAAACGTGCCCATGCACCCGCACCATAAACCGTTTCGGCGTACGGCTTTTAGTCGCACCCATCCGGTTTTATCAGTACATATTGAGCCCCTGGCTAGGCCAGCACTGTCGTTTCCACCCCACCTGCTCACAATACGCTCTGGAAGCGCTTCATGAACATGGCGCCACGCAGGGGCTTTGGCTCGCTCTGCGGCGGTTGAGCAAATGTCATCCCTGGCATATGGGTGGGTATGATCCCGTACCCTTGAATCCCAATAATCAACACAAGATGGTTAATAAATGAAAACGGATTGGCTACGCACATCCTTAATCGCAGGTATCGCCGTCATCAGTTTCCTACTGATCATTCGTTGGAATGACTTCCAAGAGCGCAACCACCCAGCCGCAACCCAGAACAGCGCTGCCAATCCCCCGGCGCCGAGCGAAGAGATACCCCAAGTAACCCCTGCCAAGGAGAGCGCGGGTATACCGGCAGAAAACAAACCTGCGGACACCACATGGGTCAACGTCAAGACCGACGTCCTCGATGTTCTCATAGATCCCCGCGGCGGCGATCTTGTTAAAGTCGCGCTGCCCAGTTATTTCGTTGAGCTCAACCGGCCGGACCGGCCATTTATGCTACTCAATCAGACGGACCAACACACTTATACCGCCCGCAGTGGACTCGTGGGAGCGAACGGGACCGACACTAACCAATCCCGCCCGGTTTTTTCCGCGCAACAAAACAGCTACGTCATGCCGGAAGCAATGCAAGCGTTGGAAGTTGACCTCGAGTACCAGCAGACGCCGGATGTAAAAATCATCAAACGCTTCAGCTTCGAGCGTGGAAGTCACTTGATCAAAATCTCCTACCGAATTATCAATAACAGCAGTGAAAACTGGCAGGCGACACTTTACGGCCAAATTAAACGGGATACCTATGATCCCAATCCGTCATCCGCCATGGGAATGAAACCATTTCTGGGTGCGGCAACCAGCACCAACGAGAAAAATTATCTCAAGCTGTCATTCGACGATATTGCCGATGAACCTCTAACGCACACTAAGGAAGGCGGCTGGGTCGCAATGGTGCAGCACTATTTCCTGAGTGCGTGGATTCCGCCCAAAGAATCGGTCAACGAATACAAACTGTATCGGCAAAAAAATTCCGATTTGTATTTCCTGCAGTTTACGACACAAGCTTTGAGCGTCGCACCCGGCACCACCGGCGAGACGACTGCTGGCTTCTACGCCGGACCAAAGGATATACGGACACTCGAAACCATTTCTCCCTACCTGGATTTGACGGTGGACTACAGTTTTTTGTGGTGGCTCGCCAAACCGCTCTTTTTTACCCTCGACGCCATTCATGAGGTCGTAGGCAATTGGGGATTTGCGATCATTCTCCTGACTGTGTTGATCAAAATAATCTTCTTCTACCCCTCTGCCGCCAGTTATAGATCCATGGCCAAGATGCGCAAAGTGCAGCCCAAGATGCAGGCGTTGAAAGAGCGATACGGGGAAGACCGACAGAAATTTTCCGCCGAAATGATGAAGCTTTACCGGGAAGAAAAAGTAAATCCTTTTGGCGGATGCCTACCGATCCTGATTCAAATGCCGGTGTTCCTCGCCCTTTATTGGGTGTTAATGGAAAGCGTCGAGCTGCGCCAGGCACCTTTTATCCTGTGGATCAATGATCTGTCGGTCAAGGATCCCTTTTTTGTGCTGCCGCTGATCATGGGTGTGACCATGTGGGTGCAGCAGAAATTGAATCCGACTCCGCCAGATCCTATGCAGGCGAAAATCATGCAAATGATGCCGATTTTCTTCACGTTCCTGTTCCTGTTTTTTCCAGCGGGCCTGGTGCTCTACTGGGTGGTTAACAACACGCTGTCGATCGCCCAGCAATACGTGATCACCAAAAGAATTGAAAAAGCCGGCTAATTCGCCGCCTATGACAACCACTATAGCAGCCATAGCGACCGCCCCCGGCCGCGGGGGGGTGGGAATAATCCGAATATCGGGACCGCGCGCCGCCGCGGTGGCGCAAACTTTGATTGGCTTCATCCCCCCGCCCCGCCAAGCGCACTACGGCCCTTTCAAAAATCATGACGGTGAAGTGCTTGATCGCGGAATCGCGCTCTACTTTCCCGGTCCTCACTCCTTCACCGGGGAAGACATTCTAGAACTGCAGGGTCATGGTGGCCCGATTGTTTTGGACATGATCCTGCAGGCTGTGCTTGGATGCGGCGTCCACCCAGCGAAACCGGGCGAGTTTTCGGAACGCGCATTTCTCAACGACAAACTTGATCTCACCCAAGCCGAAGCTATCGCCGACCTTATAGAAGCCTCCTCGGTTGAGGCCGCCAAACAGGCTATGAACTCCCTGCAGGGCGCCTTCTCCCGAGAAATTCACCGTTTAGTGGAAGGCCTGATACATCTGCGAATCTACGTAGAGGCAGCGATCGACTTCCCCGAGGAAGAGGTCGACTTTCTGAATGACGGCACCATTGCGGCGAGGCTCGATGAGCTACTGGCCCAACTCGAGCAGCTTTTCCAAACCGCTCGCCAAGGCGTTGTAATGCAGGAAGGGATGAAAGTGGTGATTGCGGGGCGCCCCAACGCGGGGAAATCGAGCCTATTGAACGCGCTGGCCGAACGGGATGTGGCCATTGTCACTCACATAGCCGGTACAACGCGCGATGTCCTCAAGGAGCACATCCACATCGACGGCATGCCCTTGCATATTCTTGATACCGCCGGCCTGCGCGAGACAACCGATGAAGTCGAACAGATTGGCATTCAAAGGGCGTGGCAAGCGATCGCTGCCGCGGATCGCATATTACTGTTGATCGATCTGACGGATCCCGAACAACTCAAAGTCGAGCACCACTGGCCGGATTTTTTCCAAGAGCCGTTGCAAAGCAAGCTGACCCTGGTATTCAACAAAGCCGACGCCGCGACGGGGATCGACCACGCCGCGCCTTCGCCCATCCCAGCATTCGTTGTCTCCGCCAAGACAGGTACGGGTCTTGCGGCCTTGAAAAACCACTTCAAAGAAAGCATGGCCTATCGCGGAACTTTAGAGGGCGGATTCAGCGCGCGCCGGCGCCACCTGGACGCCTTGGCAAAAGCGCGGGAGTCACTCCTGCAAGGGCGCAAACAATTGCAGGATCATGCGGCTGGCGAGTTGCTTGCGGAGGACCTGCGGCAAGCGCAAGATCTGCTCAACCAAATTACCGGCGCCTTCACTTCCGACGATCTTCTCGGACGCATTTTCGCCGGCTTCTGCATCGGCAAATAAGCCGTCCAAAATTCTGACAACTTACCCTCCGCTTATCCGGCCTCTATTCACAGGCCTATTCAGACTCGCTCTCTTTTCTTGACCTTTACACACCTTAACAACCGCATATTCCTATGACTATCCACAGACTGTGGACAAAATGCGTAGAACCTGAAGGTTTCCTCCGGATGGAAGTGAAAGTCATCCACAGAAAAATGCGTCTCTTTCAGTGAGACCGGAAAACCCCCGGTTTCACCCACAGGTGGTGGACGGCTTCCGCCCAGGAACCACCGGGGAAACAAGATGAGTTATGAGATCCCTAAACATCTGAAATACAATAGATTTTTCCGCTTGTCCACAGGGACGGACCGACATAACAATAACAGTCAATTCAAAACACTCTTATCTATCCATACATTTTCTTTCTATTTATTCTTTATAGATAACTCCATTTTATTGTCAGATCGTTTTTTGATCGAACCAGGAAAATTCTCTATAATCGGCGCCTTCCTTCGATTAAGATGGCCATTTTTCCGGGTACCCACCATGCTTTACCCCAAGTGCTTCGATGTCATTGTCATAGGCGGCGGTCATGCCGGCACCGAGGCGTGCCTGGCTGCGGCGCGCATGGGGTGTCAGACCCTGTTGCTGACCCACAACATCGAAACGCTTGGTCAAATGAGCTGTAACCCGGCGATTGGCGGGATCGGCAAAAGCCACCTCGTGAAAGAAATCGATGCGCTCGGCGGTGCTATGGCTTTGGCAACCGATAAAGCGGGTATACAGTTCCGGATATTGAATAACCGCAAAGGGCCAGCCGTGCGCGCCACCCGGGCGCAGGCCGATCGGATCCTCTATAAAGCGGCGATTCGTCACATACTCGAAAATCAACCCAACCTAACGATTTTTCAACAGGCGGCGGATGATCTCGTGGTAGAAGGCGAAACTGTCACGGGCGTAGTCACCCAGATGGGAGTCAGGTTCACGGCGCGTTCCGTGGTGCTGACCACCGGGACGTTTCTCAGCGGCAAAATTCATATAGGTCTGCAAAATTACTCAGGCGGTCGCGCCGGTGACCCGCCCTCGATCGCACTCGCCGAGAGATTGCGGGAATTGCCTCTGCGGGTTGGGCGGCTGAAAACCGGTACCCCGCCCCGCATAGACGCGCGCACGGTCGATTTCAGCGGCTTGGAAGAGCAGTGGGGGGATTCGCCGCTGCCGGTCATGAGTTTCCTCGGCAAGGTGGAGGACCATCCGAGGCAAATCTGCTGCTGGGTCACCCATACCAACGAGCGGACACACGACATTATTCGCGGCGGGCTCGATCGGTCGCCTATGTACTCTGGGGTCATCGAAGGGGTGGGTCCGCGGTATTGCCCCTCTATCGAGGACAAGGTCCACCGGTTCGCCGATAAATCCGGCCACCAGATTTTTATCGAACCGGAAGGCCTCACCACCTCCGAGCTTTACCCTAACGGCATTTCGACGAGTCTGCCGTTTGACGTGCAACTCAATCTGGTGCGCTCCATCAAGGGGTTTGAAAACGCGCACATCCTCCGCCCGGGTTATGCCATAGAGTATGATTTTTTCGATCCGCAGGACTTGCAATACAGTTTCGAGACCAAGGCGATCAAAGGCCTATTCTTCGCCGGCCAGATCAACGGTACCACCGGCTACGAAGAGGCGGCAGCCCAGGGCCTGCTCGCTGGGGTCAATGCAGCCCTGCGAGTACAGGAGAAAGAGCCCTGGTGCCCAACCCGGGACCAGGCCTACATAGGTGTCCTGGCCGACGATTTAATCACTATGGGAACTCGTGAGCCCTATCGAATGTTTACCAGCCGCGCGGAGTATCGACTGCAGCTGCGGGAGGACAATGCCGATATGCGCCTCACGGAAAAAGGCCGAGAGCTCGGTTTGGTCGACGATCGGCGCTGGCAGCGATTTTGCGAAAAAAGTGCAGAGGTCGCACGCGAGCAGCAGCGCCTGCAGACCACGTGGGTGCAGGCCGCCAGCACCGAAGCGGAAACCCTGGCGCCCAAGCTGAAAACGCCGCTCGCCCGAGAGTACAACCTGTTCGAACTGTTGAAGCGTCCGGAACTGACTTACCGGGATGTGGGACCTTTGAAAGGCGCCTTTGTGACCGATGCGGAAGTCGCCGAGCAAGTCGAAATCATTGCTAAGTATGCCGGCTATATCGACCGCCAGCAGGAGGAGATCGACCGTCTCCGCGCCAACGAGCAGACAGCGATTCCAGCGGATTTTGACTATAGCCAAGTGGATGGACTGTCCAACGAGGTGAAACAAAAGTTGAGTGCGGCGCGGCCGGAAACCTTAGCGCGTGCAGCGCGTATACCCGGTATCACGCCAGCGGCCGTTTCTTTGTTGTTGATCACGTTAAAAAAACGCGGGCTCTTACAGAAAAAGACGGTGGTCAATCAATAGTGTTGTTTTCGGCCGAGCACCGCCTCTTAATCAGCGGGATCCAACAGTTGGGGTTAGACTTAAAACTCCACCAGGTCGACCTGTTGATGGCGTACTTAAAACTGTTCGATAAGTGGAACCATTCGTTCAATTTGTCGGCAATCCGCGAGCTGACCGCCATGGTGAAACTGCACCTACTGGACAGTTTGAGCATAGCGGCGGTGCTCGAGGGAGACAGCTTTATCGACGTGGGCTCCGGGGGGGGACTGCCCGGGATTCCATTGGCGATCCGGTTCCCGCAGAAATCCTTTACTCTGCTCGATAGTGCCGGCAAAAAGACCCGGTTTTTATTCCAAGTGGCACAGGAGCTGGGTTTGACCAATGTCACCGTCGAAAATTGCCGAGTCGAGCAGTTTCGACCCGCCATGGGTTTTGACGGGGTGATCAGCCGCGCATTCGCGTCGCTGCCGGATATGATAAAAAGCTGCGCCCACTTGTTGAATCCTTCGGGTCGTTTTTGGGCCATGAAAGGCCAAGTGCCCTTGGCGGAGCTAAAAGAAATCGAAAAAGATTACACCGTCGAACACTGCCACAACCTGCAGATTCCGGGGGTGGATGCCCAGCGGTGTTTAGTGGTGATAAAACCGGGCTGCGTCAAGCCGGGCTGCGTCAAGCCGAGTAACGCCGGACCTTAATTGCACGAACGAGAGTCAATCNNGCTTCGCTGGCGGCGACCAAGCGGCGGGTGTTGATGGTGGACATGGATCCCCAGGGCAACGCCACTATGGGCAGCGGGGTGGACAAAAATGAGCAAGAACTCACTGTTTACGACGTACTGGTGGATGGAATTTCCGCCGAGCAAGCCCTGGTCACCGCGGTGGATGCCGGTTATCAGGTATTGCCCGCGAATGGTGATCTCACGGCCGCGGAAGTACAGCTACTGAATGTCGAAAATAAAGAAAAGCGACTGCTGCAGGCGCTGAGTTCCATCGAAGGACGATTCGATTACATATTGATTGATTGCCCGCCGTCTTTAAATATGTTGACGGTCAACGCGCTCGCGGCCTGTGAGGGCGTGATCATCCCAATGCAATGCGAATACTATGCATTGGAGGGACTGACGGCGCTTCTGGACACCATAGAAACCATTCGAAATGCGCTGAACCCGCGGCTCAAAATTGAAGGTATATTGCGCACTATGTACGATCCGCGCATGAGCCTGACTTTGGATGTTTCGGCGCAACTGACGCAACATTTCGCCGAGCAGGTGTATCGCACCTGTATCCCGCGCAATATTCGACTCGCGGAAGCTCCGAGCTTCGGTAAACCCGTGTTGAGTTACGATCGTCAGTCGAAAGGTGCGCTGGCGTACCTCGCATTGGCGGGCGAAATTCTGCGTCGCAACGAACAACTGGACCATCCGGAAATAAACGACGTGTTTTCTGGTGATCCCCTCACCAATTGAGTTGAAGAATGACGAAAACGAAACGCAAGGGTTTGGGAAGAGGTTTGGAAGCGCTTCTGGGTGGGGCCGGTCGCACAGGGGATGCCGCTGTGACGGCGGAAATATCCAGTGCGACTATGCCGGTGGCCGACGCGGGTCCGCAGGACGGTCAAATGCTGGAAATTCCGGTGGATTATCTCCAGCGCGGCAAATACCAACCGCGCCGTGACATGCAAGATGAGGCGCTGCAGGAACTGGCGGAGTCCATCAAAGCC
>DJFO01000358.1 GCA_002432555.1 Marinagarivorans sp. UBA5870 | reverse complement strand
CCAGGAGACCACCCGGGTGCTGACGGAAGCGGCGGTCACCGGCAAGCTCGACGAGCTGCGCGGCTTGAAAGAAAACGTGGTAGTAGGACGACTGATTCCGGCCGGAACCGGTCTTGCCTACCACAGCGAGCGCCGTCGCAAGCGTGAAGCTTCGCTCGCGTCTGTGGACGGTGTCAGTGCAGCAGAGGTAGAAGCGGCATTGACGGAGGCTCTGAAATCCAGCGCCGAGTAAGNNCCGGCGCTGGGGTTCCTTGCCTTGACGGTTGTGGGTGGTGTCAGTAGAATGCGCAACCCGCAATTTCAGTGGGCGGACAGCTATTGTCCGATTCAATGTTAAATGCTCTTCCGTGAGGAAGAATTTTCCCTTTGGAGTTTAGTTTCATGGCAACNNACCAGTTGGTTCGTCAGCCGAGAAGACGCAAGGCGCAAAAAAGCGACGTTCCGGCGCTGCAACAGTGCCCGCAACGTCGCGGTGTGTGCACCCGCGTATACACCACTACCCCGAAAAAACCAAACTCAGCGCTGCGTAAAGTCTGCCGCGTGCGTTTGACCAACGGGTATGAAGTGACCTCTTACATTGGTGGTGAAGGCCACAACCTGCAAGAGCACAGCGTGGTGTTGATCCGCGGTGGTCGTGTTAAGGACTTGCCGGGTGTGCGCTATCACACCGTACGCGGATCCTTGGATACTTCCGGTGTTAACAATCGTAAGCAGGGCCGTTCCAAATACGGTACCAAGCGTCCTAAGTAATTTAGCGTTTCTGCGTTTTTTCGATTTCATATCAGTAAGGCTGAGTGGGGCGGCGAAGGCCGCGCCGAATCTCAGGCAAACCTGAACTTAAGCGAGTTTTATTTATGCCTAGAAGAAGAGTTGCCGCTAAACGCGACGTGCTCCCCGATCCCAAATACGGAAGCCAGTCTTTAGCGAAGTTTGTAAACCACGTAATGACCAGCGGTAAAAAATCCATCGCCGAGAAAATTGTCTACGGCGCCTTGGAGGTGGTCAATGAGCGTCTGAAGCGGAATCCGGTGGAGGTCTTCGAAGAAGCCCTTGCTAATGTTGCGCCGCTCGTGGAAGTGAAATCACGCCGGGTCGGTGGTGCCACTTACCAAGTTCCAGTTGAAGTGCGCCCGAGCCGTAGAACGGCACTGGCCATGCGCTGGTTGGTGGAATACTCCCGCGGCCGCGGTGAGAAATCCATGCCGGCGCGCCTGGCGGGTGAGCTGATCGACGCTTCCCAAAACAAAGGCGGTGCAGTTAAGAAGCGTGAAGACGTACACCGCATGGCAGAAGCCAACAAAGCGTTCTCGCATTTCCGTTTTTAAGATCTTCTTAAGACTGCAACAAAAGGCAGCTACATTCGCTGCCTTTTCGTTATTACCGAATTCCATCTTTTACGGGGAAAACAACCGTGGCACGTAAAACACCCATTGCACGCTATCGAAATATCGGTATCTGTGCGCACGTCGACGCCGGTAAAACCACCACCACTGAGCGGGTGCTGTTTTACACCGGTTTGTCCCATAAAATCGGCGAAGTGCACGATGGCGCCGCTACCACCGACTGGATGCCGCAGGAACAGGAGCGGGGCATTACTATCACCGCGGCGGCGATCACCACTTTCTGGAAAGGTATGGCCGGTCAATTCGACGAGCACCGGATCAACGTTATCGATACCCCCGGACACGTGGACTTCACCATTGAAGTGGAGCGCTCTCTGCGCGTTCTCGACGGTGCGGTAGTGGTACTGTGCGGTTCCTCCGGCGTTCAGCCTCAGACGGAAACCGTCTGGCGCCAAGCCAACAAATACGAAGTGCCGCGCATGGTTTTCGTCAATAAGATGGACCGGACGGGCGCTAACTATCTGCGTGTTGTCAGCCAGCTGAAATCTCGTTTGGGTGCTAATGCGGTGCCTCTGCAAATGACCATCGGCTCTGAAGACGAGTTTAAAGGTGTTGTCGACTTGGTGAAAATGCAGGCCATTATTTGGAATGAGCATGACCAAGGCATGACTTTTAATTACACGGATGTTCCGGCGGATATGTTGGAAGAATGCCGGAAGATGCGTGAGCAGGTCATCGAAGCGGCTGCCGAATCTTCCGAGGAGTTGATGAATAAATATCTCGAAGGCGAAGAGTTGTCGGAGCAGGAAATCAAAGCCGGTATCCGCGCTCGCACCCTCGCAGGCGAGATCGTTCCAGTACTGGGTGGGTCGGCCTTTAAAAATAAAGGCGTCCAGGCAGTGCTGGATGCGGTGATCGAATACCTGCCAGCCCCTACCGAAGTAAAAGCCATTGAAGGGGTGCTGGAAAATGGTGAAACCGCCATTCGTATTGCCAGTGATGACGAGCCGTTTTCCGCCCTGGCATTCAAAATTGCGACCGACCCGTTTGTGGGCACTCTGACCTTTATTCGGGTTTATTCCGGCAAGGTCAGTTCCGGCGATTCCGTATACAACTCGGTCAAGGATCGCAAAGAGCGCGTCGGCCGAATGGTGCAGATGCACGCAAACCAGCGTAACGAGATCAAAGAAGTTCTCTGCGGTGACATAGCCGCGGTTGTCGGTCTGAAAGATGTCACCACCGGTGACACCCTTTGCGATCTCGACAAAATCATCACGCTTGAGCGTATGGAATTCCCCGAGCCGGTTATCCATGTTGCCGTGGAGCCGAAGACCAAGGCGGACCAGGAAAAAATGGGTATAGCGCTTGGCAAGCTCGCGCAGGAAGATCCATCGTTCCGAGTGCGGACCGACGAAGAGACAGGCCAGACCATTATTGGCGGCATGGGCGAATTGCACCTGGATATTATTGTCGACCGTATGCGTCGCGAATTTAATGTCGAGGCCAACATCGGCAAACCGCAGGTGGCCTATCGCGAAGCGATTCGCAACAAGTGTGAAATCGAAGGCAAGTTTGTGCGTCAGTCTGGCGGTCGCGGACAATACGGTCACTGCTGGATTCGTTTCCAGCCAGGTGAAGATGCCAATGCCGAGGGTCTGGAGTTTGTGAACGAACTCGTCGGTGGTGTGGTACCAAAAGAATATGTTCCGGCGATTCAGAAAGGTATCGCGGAGCAGATGAAAAACGGCGTGTTGGCCGGTTATCCACTCTTGGGCCTCAAAGCAACCGTTTTCGACGGTTCCTATCACGATGTTGACTCCAATGAAATGGCCTTTAAAATCGCTGCGTCTATGGCGACCAAGAAGCTGGCCCAACATGGCGGTGCGGTGTTGCTTGAGCCAATCATGAAAGTGGAGGTTGTCACTCCCGAAGAAAACATGGGCGACGTGGTGGGCGACCTGAACCGTAGACGCGGTTTGATATTGGGTATGGATGAAAGTCCGAGCGGCAAGGTGATCAATGCGGAAGTTCCGCTGGCTGAGATGTTTGGTTACGCCACTTCGCTGCGCTCCGCGACCCAAGGTCGTGCGACTTATACCATGGAGTTTTTGAAGTATTTTGAAGCTCCGCGCAATGTCGCAGATGAAGTTATCGCCAAAAGCAAAATCGCCAAAGATGCCGGCTAATTAACCAGTTTCTTATTTAGAGGAATTTTTACAGTGGCAAAAGAAAAATTTGAACGTACGAAACCGCACGTGAACGTGGGC
>DJFO01000313.1 GCA_002432555.1 Marinagarivorans sp. UBA5870 | reverse complement strand
ATCCGTTATTGGCGCGTGCTCTGCAGCAGCATATTGTTGCCGCTCAGTTCGATGCGCACCGTATTTTTGATCACGTTCTTCGAAGTCACCGGGAAAATCAGTTTGTATTTCGCGTTTTTGTATTCGAAATATTCGGCGAAGAGTGCAACGTAGCGCGTCTTAGGGTCGAGAACCAGGGTTTCTTCTCGAGATTCCCCCGGGACTATCCGATTCAGTTCGCGCTTGGCGATCAGATCCTTGCCTAGCAGGGNNGTCATCCTTTTCATAAAGCGCAAGAAAATCCGCCTTGATAAAAGCGTGGTCCGACGTCAACTCGTACAATCGGATGTAGAGGGGAGACGGCGAATGTTTTTCGTCGGGGTTGATATCCTTGCCCGCGATAAAGATCACTTTCAAGTCGGTGTCCAAATCGAACATACCAACCACCCCGCTATTGACCTTGGTGCAGCCCCAGAGGCCGCAGGTCAACAGAATCAGCACCAGGCTGCGCAAGACGAGATTTTGCACTGGGAATCCCCCGTAAGTATTAGAGTTCGCGTTGACGAGCCTGTGACAATTTGCGCATCTGATCTTCATAGGCCTGCACAAATTCATCGCCGAACAGCTCTTGGAAAGACCGCTCCATGTCGTTGATCATCTTTTGGTAGTGCTCCTGATAGGCCTGCCACATCCGACCCTTCAGCACACCCGGCAGCACGCCGCCTTTGCCGGATTGTTTAAACTCTTCTTCCAGCCGCTCCGGATCAAATTGCCGCAAGACTGAGCGGAAAGCCGACCGAATGCCGGCGATCACAGCCACCTGATGGTCCGCAACCGAGTGGAAACTTTCTTCGATAGCTTCGAGCGGTGGAATATAAGCGCGGCTCCGGCGCAAGAACATAAGGTCCAGTGCCTCATCGACACTCGCAGAAAATTTAAGCGGATTATTTTCCGCCGACTGGATCGTGGTGATGTTGATGCGGAATTCATTTTTGATGCTGGTGCGGGAACGCAGCACCTGCATCAGCCCCTCGAGGGACTCACGCATCATGGCCCCGACGGTTGCGTGAATCTCGCGGACCTGCTCATCGCTGAGATTGGCTTCTCCCAGGCCCATGGCTTCCACCAAAGTGCGGTCCAAAGCTCCACCGGTGCCGACCGATATGGCGGAATCGCGCTGAGGGGGCGCCGTGGTCGCCGTGTGCGCGCCGGTCGGGCTGAGCTCGGCCGGGCCGCGACCAGCCGGACCGCGGATAGGCGTATTACCGCCGGCGACTTTATCGCCGCGAACTTCCGCAGCTCGACCGGTTTTGCCTGGGCCGCGCACATCGAGGTTCGCTTCAGGCGGGGTGCGCTCTGCCGCAGCGCGCTCAGTTGGGCCGCGCTCGCCAGATCCTTTCAGACCCGCTGTCTGTTGGCCGAGTGGCTGAAATTTCGGGTCTGGCTTATCGTCTGCGGGCAGAGGGAAATCCCGCTCTAGTCTTTCTTTCAGTGGCGTTCGCCCGGCGGCACTGTCCAAGCCGGGGCGACCGGCGCCGCCCGGCCGGGGGCGCGGATCGGGCGGGGATGACGCCTTTTCTTCGAACGGCGACTTGTTGGGAAACAGCGAGTCGTCTTCCGGCAGCAACACGCCGCCCTTGCCAACGGCGCCGCCCGGAGCGCCATTACCGAAGCCGAAATCGTCGTCCCAGTCCTCAGGTAACACCCCGCCCTGGACTTTCGCTTCGGGCCACGCGATAGCGTCCTGCATGCGATCGGCGGGATCCTCGCGGCTGCCGGTACTGCCGAAGGGATCACCGATAAGATTTTTGCCCGTCGGCGAGCGGTTGGCGTTGTCCAGCGCGACCAGCGGGTCGATGATCTTCATTTCCGGAGGGGCGATATCGCGCACCGATCCCTCATAGTTGCTGCTCATGAACATGCTTTCGGGAACAACTTTGGGTTTGTCACCGAAACCAAAGGCGTCGTCACCAAAAAAATCAGCGGACGAGGACTCGAACGGCGAGACGGCAAAGGGATCTTGGTCCTGCTCGAGGGCAACTTTGAACCTGTAGTCGCCCACGTCAAAGCTGTCGCCGTCGTTCAGCGCGATGCGGCTGCCGCGCCCTAAAGGTTCGCCGGCGCCGTTGACAAAGGTACCGTTAGTACTGAGATCGATAAGGAAAAACCGCCCGCCTTCGTGGGTGATTTGGCAGTGTTTGGAGGAGAGAAAGCGCTCGGGGTCGGACAGCACCCAGTCGTTATCAACACCACGCCCAATAAGCCCGCCTTGAGGGCCGAAGGACTTGCGGTCTTCCGCGAGGGCAACGCCCGGCGGAAACTTAATGATGGTCAGCTGCAACGCCATTCGAACTTCTTCCTGAACCGAACGCCCGCCGGTTGATGATTTTGTCGATCCAGCGGCCGTCCTCTGTCATCGACAAAAAAGGGAATAGAATCATGGCACCAGGACGGTAAGTACCCTTAACAAGCTTGGTAGTATATTATCCATCGGCGGCCGGATGAAAGCCGGCGCGATATTTTTGCGGTTTGGCGAGATCGCGCCGTCTGACCACTTTTCACGCAGACCAATGTCATCTAGACTTGCGGTCTGTCTATTTTGGCGCAACCCATCCTGCCACTCGGACGGGACACCCAGGTCATCGAGTTCTCGCGCATCGGGTCTCGCATGAGACAGCGTAAAAGGCATAGCGCTCGAGCACATATAAAAGGAAATCTTTATGGCATCATCGACTGTAATTGATCTGGAAGCGCTGCTGGCTCCCATTTCGGACGAGATGCCCACCGGCGGTGACGTTCGCCTGAACCCCTCACCCATGTCCGCATATCAGCAAGTCAAGACTGCACGCAACGCGGCCCGGGAAATGGAGCGCAAAAACGCCGCCGGCGCGGACCTCGGCAGTCCCGATGAAGAATGGCGTAAAGTTTTTGAATTCGCTGCAAAAATTCTGCGGCAGGAGAGCAAGGATCTCGAAGTGGCATGCTGGTACGCCGAAGCCCTGCTGCGCCGCCAAGGGTTTCAAGGTTTGCGCGACGGCTTTAAGCTGCTCGATGGCCTAATAGAACGCTATTGGGATCAACTATACCCTGTGCCGGACGAAGACGGTCTTGAGACCAAGGTCGCTCCTTTTACCGGCCTCAACGGTGCCGGTCAGGAGGGAGTTCTGATCCCCGCCATCCGCACCGCCCGCATCACTCAGGGCAACTCCGCCGGGCCCTTCGCCTATTGGCAGTGCCAGAAAGCTCTGGCGACCCAACGCATACAGGACGTCGACAACCGCGAAAAGGAATTTTCCAAACTCGGGTTTTCGATCGGGGACATTGAAAAGGCCATCAACGAATCCTCCAGTGAATACATGACCAACCTGCGCGACGATCTGACGGACGCCATTGCGCTTTACCGCCAGATAGGTCAACGTCTGGATGCTTTTTGCGGCACTTATGACGCACCCCCGACCAGCCTGGTGATCTCTACCCTGGGAGACTGCCTGACGGTAGTGAAGCATTTGGGCCAAAACAAATTTCCTGTGGTGGAGCTCGCTCCCACAGACCCGACTGCCGCGGATGATGGAGCTACATCCGCTGCGCCCACACCGCCCTCCGTCGGTGGTGTCGGCCCGCTTGCGAGCCGCGAACAAGCCTTTAAACAACTGCTTGAGATCGCGGAATTTTTTCGGAAGCGGGAGCCTCACTCACCAATTTCCTATGTTTTGGAGAAAGCGGTAAAATGGGGCAACATGCCACTCTCCGAGTTGATGCGGGAATTGATTCCCGACCAACGCGTACTCGAAGAGTACAGCAAGCTCACCGGAGTAAAAACGGAAGAATAAATTCACCTTTAGATAGAGGTTAGGACAATGGCCGAAAGCATTCATGACAAACTGAAACGAGTGAGGAAACCGCGCGTTCACATCACCTACGACCTGGAGGCCAACGGCGCTCAGGAAAAAAAGGAACTTCCTTTTGTTATGGGTGTTATGGGCGATTATTCCGGTGATAACGTCGATGCAAAAAAAGCGCTGAAGGATCGCAAGTTCGCGCAGATCGACAGCGAAAGTTTCAACGAATTGATGGGCAAAATCAACCCGACGCTCAATCTGAAAGTGGACAACACGCTGGAAAATGACGGCTCTCAGATGGCGGTCAGCCTGTCTTTCAACAGCATCGAAGACTTCGAGCCACACCGCCTGGTAGAGCAGGTGGAGCCGCTGCGCAAATTGTTGGAGACCCGCAATAAATTGCGCGACCTCCTCACCAAGGCCGACCGCTCTGAAGACCTGGAAAAAATTCTGGAAGATGTTCTGAAAAATACCGCAGCGCTCAACTCCCTCTCGAGTGAATTGGGCGTCGACAAGGGTGAGGAGACGAAATAATGGCCACACAAGAAACCGAAGTCGCCGGCCAAAGCGCCGGCGAGGCGAAGGAAGTCAGCTTCCTGGAACAGGCGATTTCCGCCACCAAACAAACCGGCCGTGACGAAGCTCAAGATCTGCTGAAAACCCTTACGCAGCAGGCGATGAAAGGCACGGTAAAGTGGGACAGGAATCTTTCCGTTACCATCAATTCCGCCATAGCCGCCATCGACGGCGCTATCTCCAAACAGCTGTCCGCGCTCTTGCACGCGGATAAATTCAAGCAGCTGGAAGGCTCCTGGCGCGGCCTGCACCACCTGGTGAGCAATTCAGAAACCGGCAGCGATCTCAAGATCCGCGTCATGAACATCTCTAAGAAAGAGCTGACGCGCGATCTGGAAAAGGCGGTTGAATTCGATCAGAGCCAGATCTTCAAAAAGATCTACGAAGCCGAATTCGGTACCGCCGGTGGCGAGCCCTACGCGGCTTTGATCGGCGACTATGAGTTCTCTTCCCATCCGGACGACATCTCGCTGCTGAGCAAAATGTCCAACGTTGCCGCTGCGGGCTTCTGTCCGTTCATCTCCGCCGCTTCACCCAAGATGTTCGGTTTCGACAGTTTCACCGAGCTGTCCAAACCGCGCGATCTCGAGAAAATCTTTGACTCGGCCGAGTACATCCAATGGCGTTCTTTCCGCGACTCCGAAGATTCGCGGTTTGTTACCCTTACCATGCCGCGCGTGCTCGCCCGCGCCCCTTACGGCGCTAGGACTCGACCGATTGAAGCCTTCAATTTTGAAGAGATCGAAGCCGGTCAAGACGGCCGCGCTCGCGCCGCCGACCACGACGACTACTGCTGGATGAACGCGGCCTACGCCATGGGCACCACCATCACCCGCGCCTTCTCGGAGTACGCCTGGTGCACCACCATCCGCGGCGCCGAAGGCGGCGGCAAGGTTGAAGGATTGCCCAGCCACGTGTTTATCAGCGACGACGGCGACATGGACCAGAAATGCCCGACTGAAATCGGCATTACCGACCGCCGCGAAGCCGAACTCAGCAAACTCGGCTTCCTGCCCCTGTGCCACTACAAGAACACCGATTCCGCCGTTTTCTTCGGTGCGCAAACCACGCAGCGGCCGAAGAAATTTGGCGATCCGGATGCAACGGCCAACGCCGCCATCTCCGCCCGGCTCCCGTACATCATGGCCACTTCGCGGATTGCCCACTTCCTGAAAGTGATGGCCCGCGACAAAATCGGCACCTTCATGGAAGCCGACGATGCCCAACGCTGGCTGAACAACTGGATTAACCAGTACGTTAACACCAGCCCGAGTGCCAGCGCCGAGATGAAAGCGCGGTACCCGCTGGCGGACGCCAAAATCGAAGTGAAAGAAGTGCCCGGCCAACCCGGTGTTTACAACGCCGTGGCCTGGTTGCGTCCCTGGCTGCAGATGGAAGAACTCACCGCGTCTTTGCGTCTGGTGGCCAATATTCCTAAAGCGGGCTAAGCCCCGGAGCGGGGGCGCTGCCCCCGCTTTCACCACAAGGATTCCCGCGTGTCTGCCTCTCCAAGTCCCCCCAGTCAGCCCAATGGCGCGGACGCAGGCCGCAACCCCATCAGCCTCGATCGAGTGCTGGAACAGACACCTTACGTTACCGATCTGAATGAATTCATCGCCGAAGCCGACGACGCGCGTGCGCTGCTGTTCTGGTTCAGTCACTGCTGTGACCAGCGACAAATCACCTCGGTGGCGGCGGCCCGCCATCTGGTGCAGCACGCCATCGCGGATCTCGATCACCGTATCAACGACCAGTTAAACGCGATCCTCCATCATCCCAAACTGCAAAAATTGGAAGCCAGCTGGCGCGGCCTCTGGTATCTCGCTGTGCAGATGGAGAGCGTCAAGAACGCGAAGCTCAAAGTGTTGGATATCGCCTGGGCCGAGGTGGTGCGGGATATCAGCCGCGCGATGGAATTCGATCAGAGCCAGCTTTTTCAGAAAGTATATAGCGAAGAGTTCGGCACCCCGGGCGGGGAGCCCTACGGTGCGCTGATCGCCGATTATGAAATCCACCATAAACCGTCGCCGGAACACCCCTACGACGATATAGCCACTCTGGAAGGCATAGCGGAAATTGCCGCCGCGGCTTTTTCGCCGTTTGTCGCCGGCGCGGCGCCGGAACTCTTTGGCCTCGACCAGTTTGCCGATCTGCGCCTGCCGCTAAATCTACAAGCGGTTTTTGCCCAGACGGAATACGTTCGCTGGCGCAGCCTGCGCAATAAACCCGATGCGCGTTTTGTCGGCTTGACACTGCCGCGCACACTGATGCGCGCGCCGTATCGCACGAGCCCCGGCAGCTACAAGGGCCTGTTCTTTTACGAAAAAGTCGGCGCTAACGGTCAGCAGCAATATTTGTGGGGCAACGCCTGTTACGCATTTGGCGGCATCTTGATTCGGGAATTCGCCAGTGTCGGCTGGTTCGGCCACATCCGCGGCGTGCCGCGCGACCAGCTGGGCGGCGGCATAGTCACCAATTTGCCCTGCCACTTGTTCTCCACCGACGCGGGGGAGATCGCCTATAGACCCGCGACCGACGTGGTGATCACCGATTCGATTGAGCGCGATATTAGCAATCTGGGATTTATACCCCTTTGCCAGTGTTATGCCACCCCTTATGTGGCCTTTTACAGCAACCCGTCCATTCAGACGATCAAGCGCGGCAATTCGAAAGAATCCGAAGTCAACGCAAAGCTCGGGGGCATGCTGCAGCACGTTTTATGCGCCTCGCGCGTGGCCCACTACATCAAGGTCATGATCCGCGACAAAATCGGTTCGTTCGCCACGGCCCAGGACTGCGAGAACTTCTTGCGCGCCTGGCTGTTTCAATACACCACCGGCAGCGAGGATCTCGAATGGGAAACCCAGGCGCGCTACCCGCTGCGCGAAGCCTCGGTGAAGGTCGGTGAACATCCGGCCAAGCCCGGTTATTACACCTGCGTGATCCATCTGGTGCCGCACTACCAAGCGGACCAGATGGTGTCCGAACTGGAGCTGGTGACGGAATTGATCCAATCTGGCGGCGGAAACGGATAGTGGCTGTGAACGAAAAAGACCGCAACCTGCGCGAATCCATCTTAGACCGGCTGTTCGATGAAGACCCGGCGGTGACGGTGGATTCGGAAAAAACTCGCCAGCGAAAACTCAAGGACCTGCGCAACAGCGTGCGTCGCGATCTGGAAAACCTTCTTAACAGTCGCTATCGCATCATTTCGCCGCCGGAAGAGTTGCAGCATGTGAACACCAGCCTGTTGAACTATGGCTTACCCGACCTGGCAACGGTGAATATGCTCGACCTTGCCAAACGTCGGGAATTCACCCGCAATATCGAAAACATCATCCGCACTTTCGAACCGCGTTTTAAAACCGTTTCCGTGCGTTATCTGGATAACNNGAAAAGCTCGATCGAACCCTGCGCTTTCGCATAGACGCCGTGATGTACGCCGATCCGGCTCCGGAAATCGTAGTGTTCGATTCCGTGCTCGAACCCGTTCTGCGCGCGGTCACAGTAGAAGAGTCTAAACATGGCTGACGAACTGCTTCCCTATTATGAGAAAGAATTGGCTTTCATCCGCCAGATGGGCGCCGAATTTGCCAAGGAGCACCCCAAAATCGCCGGGCGGCTCGGCATTCATAATGACACTATCGAAGACCCGCACGCGTCGCGCCTGATCGAGGGTTTCGCCTATTTGAACGCGCGCATTCAGCACAAGCTGGACGACGATTTTCCCGAGCTGAGCGATGCCATTCTCGGGGTGATGTTTCCGCACTACCAGCGACCGATCCCCTCCATGTCGATTGTCCAGTTCATTCCGGATGAGGAGCAACTGGACGCGCACTATCGCATCGGGCGGGAAACCCTCGTGGAAACCGAACAATTCCAGGGGGAAAATTGCCGTTTCGCCACCGTGTACGACGTAGACCTGTGGCCGGTGAAAATCGTTTATGCAAGCTTGATCGGCCGCCCCTTTGCCACGCCGGGCACGGCGCAGGTGAGAGGTGCGGCAAGTGTGCTGAAAATTTCCCTGCAGACCTTCAACGAAACCATCTCGCTGCAGGCAACCGCACCGCGCACCCTGCGCTTGTTCCTCAAGGGGCAACCTCTCTACACCTATCCCCTGTACCAATTGCTCTTGAACGGCTGCCTCGACGTCTACCTCGCCGCGTCCGAAGGCGATGTCAATCCGGTGCGCCTGGGCAGCCAAGCCATAAAGCCGGTCGGTTTTAAAATCGAAGATGGGCTGCTGCCCTATCCGCCCAATTCCGCCATCGGCTATCGCCTGCTCACGGAATTTTTTGTGTTCCCCNNATATAGATCTGCAAGGGAAGATGCCCGCCAGCGCCGGCAGCCGCTTGGACCTGTATTTTTATTTCAGCACGGCGGATATTGAGCTGGAGCATAATGTCGCCGCCGAATCTTTTGCCCTGGGCTGCACTCCCATGGTGAACCTGTTCAGCCACAAGACAGACCCGATCAAAATTGATCAGACTCAACTGGAGTATCAGGTGGTACCGGATGCACGGCGCCCGGTGGGTTATGAGGTCTATTCCGTCGACAAAGTCACCGCGACATCCTCGTCCGGCGAAATCAGCGAATATCTGCCGTTTTACGGCCTGACCCACAAAGAACAAAACGACGACCGCCGTGCCTACTGGTACTGTCAACGCCGCCCGGCAAAAATGGGTTTCCACGAGCGGGACGAGGGCACGGACATGTACCTGACCCTGGTGGATCTCAATTTCAATCCCAACCATCCCTTCGATCGCACCCTGGTGATCAACGCCACTTGCAGCAATCGCGATCTGCCGGGGAAACTACCTTACACCGTCGACCATCCGCGGCTGCAGTGCGTTAACGGCGCGCCGCCCTGCANNCCGGATTCGCTGCCTCACCCAGCCGTCGAGCACCATCAGGCCGCCCTTGCGCAACCGCGCGCGCTGGCGCCTGATTTCCCACCTCAATTTGAATATCCTGTCCATCAGCGGACACGAGAATTCCACCGAGGCGTTCAAGGAAATCCTGCGCCTGTACGACTTTAAAGAGACCTCCGTCACCCGCGGGGTTATAGAGTCCGTGATGTCCGTACGCGCAAAATCCATCAGCGCGCCCCTGAATATCGACGGGCGGGCAACCATTTGTCGCGGTATGGAAATCGAAATTGAACTGGACGAAAACCTGCTCACCGGCAGCAGCAGCTATTTGTTCGCCACAGTCCTCGAGCACTTTTTCGCGCTCTACTGTCCGATCAACTCTTTTACCCGAACCTTGGTCCGTCTCAAGGGCCGGGAAGGATATTTGAAAAAATGCCCACCGAGATCCGGCGAAAAAATCTTGCTGTAGTCGAACGGCTGCAGCAGTCTCCCGAGCTGGTACCATTTTTTCAGGGGGTGCGGCTGTTGGAGCGCGCCTCGGTGCTGCACAATCAGACCGCGGCAGGCAGCCGCATGAACGACCGGCCGGTCGGCCAGTTCACCCCGCCGCACACCGAAGTTTTGCGGTTTTACGCTTATTTGTCGCTGGGGTTTCCCGGCAGCGAGATCATCAAGGTCCAGCAGCAGATGTTCGACCGCGGCCGCTGGCAAATGATGGTGGGTTTTATCGGGTTGACCGGTTCGACCGGGGTACTCCCTTTCCACTACACCGAGCTCCTCTTCCAACGGCTCAAGCTGCGCGACGAATCCCTGCGGGATTTTCTCGATTTGTTCAACCACCGCACGATTTCCCTATTTTTTCAGGCGGGGGTCAAGTACCGCCTGCCGATTGCCTACGAACGCCACAAGCTGGTACAGCAGCGCCGCGAGCGCCTGGACGCCCACACCCACGCCATTCTTTCGCTCATCGGCCTCGGCACCGACCACTTACTCGGCCAGCTCGATGTGCGGCACGAAACGCTGGTGTTTTTCGCCGGCCTTCTGAATCAGCGCACCCGCCCTGCGAGCGGTTTGCGCCAATTCATCAATCACTATTTCGCCGTGCCGGTGGAGATCGAAGAATTTGTCGGTGAATGGCACGACCTCATCGATGACGTGCGCTCGCGTCTGCCTTACCCGGGTCATCCACTGGGGCAGAATGCATGCCTCGGCCGCTCGGCAATTTTAGGTAGCAAAGGGTGGTTTGCTCAGGGCAAAATACGGATCGTTCTCGGCCCGCTCAACCACGAACAATTCCGGCGGTTTGCACCGGGCACCACAACGCTGCGGCGCCTGCACGAGATCGTCCGCCTCTACGCCGGCACGGAGCTGGAAACCGAGTATGTGCTGCGGGTGGCGCGACGCTACATTCCCCAGCGCATTCAGTTGCGCCAGGCCGCGCCGCCGACCGTCGGTTGGGACACCTGGCTCGCCAGCCAGGCGGCCCCCGATGCCGCCAACGAGGACACGCTGGATATCACCGTTTCTTCCGGTCGCCTGTACGAAACCAGAACAATAACCAGACTGTAATCCGACAACCTGCAGAAAAGGAAATCCTATGATCACGATCGATTTGAAAGCCCTCGTCGGCAAGCTCAATGAGTACACCCGAGGCGCATTGGAAGGAGCGGCCGGGCTCTGTCTATCCCGCACCCACTACAATGTGGAAATAGAGCACTGGTTAGTCAAACTGCTGGAAGTTGGCGACAGCGATATCGCGGCTGTTCTGAAAAAATACGAAATCAATATCGGCCGCCTGGGCCACCAGCTCAACGCGGAGCTCGACCGCATCCGCGCCGGCAATACCCGCGCGCCCGCCCTGTCACCCAACATAGTGGACTTGGCGAAAAACGCCTGGTTGCTCGCCTCCGTGGAATACGGCCACGGCCTGGCTACCTCGGCTCACATATTGGCGGCACTCCTGTTGGACGAGGGTCTGCGACGCAACCTGAATGTGGAAGAATTGCGCAAAATCGCACCCGAGTCCCTCCGCGATATGGTGCGCGCCATTGTCGGCACCACGGGCGAGTCCGCCAACGCCGCTCAGGGTGACACCGGCGCCGCGGAACCCGGCACCGCACCGGTTACGCCGAGCAAATCACCCGCCCTGGATAAATTTACGGTCAACCTGACCGAAGCGGCCAAGCAGGGCCGCATAGACGCGGTGCTCGGCCGCGACGAGGAAATTCGCCAGATCATCGATATCCTGATCCGCCGCCGGCAGAACAACCCAATACTCACCGGCGAAGCCGGCGTGGGTAAAACCGCCGTGGTGGAGGGTTTTGCCATGCGTATCGCCTCCGGCGACGTGCCCGACCCGCTCAAGGGAGTGGTGGTGCGCAGCCTCGACCTGGGCCTGCTGCAGGCCGGCGCAAGTGTAAAAGGCGAATTCGAAAATCGCCTGAAGTCGGTGATCGCGGAAGTGAAAGCCTCACCTGAACCGATCATCATGTTTATCGACGAGGCTCACACCCTGATAGGCGCGGGCGGGAAGGAAGGGCAGGGCGATGCGGCCAATTTGTTGAAGCCCGCGCTCGCGCGCGGCGAGCTGCGCACCATTGCCGCTACCACTTGGGCCGAATACAAAAAATATTTTGAGCGCGACCCTGCGCTCACCCGCCGTTTCCAGGTTGTGAAAATCGAGGAGCCGAGCGAGAGCAAAGCCATCGACATGATGCGCGCGATCTCGGTAATGCTGCAGAACCACCACAAGGTGCGCATCCTCGACGAAGCCATCGTCGACTCGGTCCGCCTCTCCAGCCGCTATATCACCGCCCGCCAGCTGCCCGACAAGTCCGTCAGCCTGCTCGATACCGCCTGCGCCCGCGTCGCCGTCAGC
>DJFO01000051.1 GCA_002432555.1 Marinagarivorans sp. UBA5870 | reverse complement strand
TGGGTGCCGCCGATCCGCAATCGCATCGACATGCTCGCCACCGGCATCAAAAGTCCCGTCGGCATCAAGGTGCTGGGCAGCGATTTTAAAGTCATCAACCGTCTGGCTGCCGAGATCGAAACGGCAGTGAAATCCGTACCTGGCGTCACCAGCGCCTTCGCCGAACGCTTGACCGGCGGCCGCTACATCGATGTCGACATTCGCCGTGAACAGGCGGCGCGTTATGGGCTCAATATCGCCGACGTCCAATCCGTGGTAAGTTCCGCCATCGGCGGTATGAACATTGGCGAAACGATTGAAGGACTGCAGCGTTATCCGATCAATCTGCGCTATCCGCGCGAGCTTCGCGATTCCGTCCAAAAGCTACACGCGCTGCCGATGGTGACGCCGCGCGGACAGCAATTGCTATTGGGTGATGTGGCGGAAATTCGCATTAGCGAAGGGCCGCCCATGCTGCGCAGTGAGAACGCCCGGCTGGCCGGTTTTGTTTATGTTGATCTCCGGGGTCGCGATTTGGGTTCGGCAGTGCGTGAGATGCAAGCCGTTGTCGCGCAGCAAGTTGATTTGCCGGCGGGATACTGGGTGGCGTGGTCTGGGCAGTTCGAATTTCTGGAGCGAGCGAGCGCCAAACTGAAGCTCGTCGTTCCTTTCACGTTGCTCATCATCTTCGTACTGCTTTACCTCACCTTTAAGAATCTGGGCGAGGCCCTGCTGATCATGGCCACGCTGCCCTTTGCGCTGGTCGGTGGTATTTGGCTGTTATTTGCCCTCGGCTACAACCTGTCGGTGGCGGGCATGGTGGGCTTTATTGCACTGGCGGGAGTCGCCGCCGAGTTCGGGGTGATCATGCTGTTGTACCTCAAGCAGGCTTGGAGCACGCGTGTCGAAAACCACCACATCGGCGAAACGGCATTGCTCGAAGCGATCCAGGAAGGCGCCGTGCTGCGAGTCCGACCGAAAGCCATGACCGTGGCGGTGATCCTGGCGGGCTTGTTGCCGATCCTGTGGGGGGAGGGCACCGGCAGCGAAGTGATGCAGCGCATTGCGGCACCGATGGTGGGAGGGATGATCACTGCGCCGCTACTGTCGATGTTCGTAATTCCGGCCGCGTACTATCTGATGCGACGAGGGCGTGGAAAGATGGACTGATCAATTTTCTTTCGGCCACAAAAGGCGCCTACTGGCTCACGGTCGACGACCTGATTGATCGCTCTGGGAGGCATCCTGTGCCGATGCCTCTCTCGGGTGCGACCTGACAATCCCCGACTGGCCTCGATGAGCATCAGGTCGCCACCAGCACAACTCCTTCGAAGAGTGATCGGAGAAGTAACAAATGTTAAAAACCTCGATCAGAAAAATTGGTCGGTCGATCCACCCTTCCCGATTTGGAAGCGCTGCAACCTTAATCCATTAGCCACCACCAGAAGGCTCGCGCCCATATCCGCGAGCACGGCCATCCAGAGGGTTGCAGTGCCGAGCACAGCGAACACCAGAAATACGGCCTTGATGCCGATCGCCAGAGTAATATTCTGAATCAGGAGGCGCGCGGTCTCACGTGATAGTTCAATAAACAGGGGAATCTTACGCAGGTCGTCGTCCATCAATGCCACATCGGCTGTTTCAATGGCCGTATCGGTGCCGGCCGCACCCATGGCGAAACCGATGTTGGCCCGGGCGAGTGCCGGGGCATCGTTAATGCCATCACCGACCATACCCACCGGGCCTCCCTGGTTTACCAGTGACTCTACGGTCCTGAACTTGTCCTCGGGCAGTAGGCTTCCGTGCGCCTCGTCGATACCCACCTCGCGTGCGATCGCCTCGGCGGTGTGGCGGTTATCGCCCGTCAGCATCACGGTCTTCACCCCGAGTGCGTGCAGCTGTTCGATCGCTTGGCGGCTGCTCGGCTTAACCGTATCGGCAACGGCGAAGAGGCCCAGCGCTTGCTGCTCGCTCGCCAGCACCACCACCGTTTTACCCTCGCGCTCAAGTGCCTCTAACTGTCTCTCGAGCTCCGGCGAGCAAATCCCCAGCTCTTCCATCAACCGATGATTGCCCAGGTAGTAGCGCTTGCCCGCGAGCGTGCCGTGGACGCCACGGCCGGGAATGGCCGCGAAGTCCGCGATTTCATCGCGCTGATTGATCTTTTCGGTTCTCGCGCGCACCAGTGCTTGAGACACCGGATGATCGGACCGGGCGGCCAGGCGCAGCGCCACACCCTCGACGTCCAGCCCTGGCTCTGAAACTAAGCGCATGAAGTCGGTTTGTTCGGGCTTGCCGTGGGTGAGTGTGCCCGTCTTGTCGAGCGCGAGCACCTTGAGATTCTTTCCCGCCTCCAGGTACACGCCGCCCTTGACCAGGATGCCGTGGCGAGTGGCCGCGGCCAGGCCGCTGACAATGGTGACCGGGGTGGAGATAACCAGCGCGCAAGGACACGCCACCACCAGCAGTACCAGTGCCCGGTACACCCAATCAAACCAGGCCCCGCCCATGAACAGTGGCGGTATCAGCGCGACCAATACGGCGAGCGCAAAAACCGCCGGCGTGTAGACCTTGGAGAAGCGATCCACAAAGCGCTGCGTCGGTGCTCGAGCGCCTTGCGCTTCTTCCACTGCATGGATGATGCGTGCGAGCGTGGTATTACCGGCCGCGGCCGTGACGCGGTACTCGAAGGAGCCAGACTCGTTGATGGTGCCGGCAAAGACCGGGTCGTTCTCGGCTTTTTCAACCGGCAGGCTCTCACCCGTGATCGGCGCCTGATTGACGCTGGAGCGGCCAGAGACGACCGTGCCATCCAGGGCGATCCGCTCCCCTGGCCGCACGCGAACGAGCGCACCGATGGGTACCGCTTTGGAATCGACTTCCATCCAGCTTCCGTCACTCTGGCGCACGGTCGCCGTCTCTGGCGCCATCTCCATTAAGCCGCGAATGGCGTTGCGCGCCCGATCTATGGACTTCGCCTCGATCACCTCCGCGAGCGCAAACAGCACCATTACCATGGCTGCCTCGGGCCACTGGCCGATCAGGATCGCCCCGGTGACCGCGATGCTCATCAAGGCATTGATGTTGAGGTTGCGGTTCTTGAGCGCAATCCAGCCTTTTTTGTAGGTCGAGAGGCCGCCCATCAAGATGGCAAGCAGCGCCAAGGCGGCGGGCGCCCAGGGAGTCCAGAACTCGGTAAGCTCTGCCACTTCCGCGCCGAGCGCCGCGACGCCCGCAACGGCAAGCGGCCACCACGCGATTTTCGGCGAGACGGGCGGCTGCACCTCTGTCTCTCGCTCGATCTCCGGCGTAAAGCCCAACTCGCCGATCGCGCCGACGATTCGCTCCAGTGCCCCCGGCGCGTGGCGGACCGTCAACACCCGCTGCAACAGATTGAACTCAAGCCCCTCCACGCCCTTCATGCGCGAGAGCTTGTCGCGGATCAGTTTCTCTTCCGTGGGGCAGTCCATTTGCTGGACGCGAATGCGGGTTTTGTTGTCCCCGCCCAGCGGCTCTGCCGACATACCGAGGCTAGCAATCGCTGCTCGGATTGGCTCTTGCGAGGGCAGTTCGTGCTGCACGGTGAGCGTTCGTTTGATGAGATTGAAATCAAGGCCGAGCACGCCCGGCATGGGCTCGAGCTTGCCACGAAGCAGGGTTTCCTCTGTTGGGCAATCCATCTGCTCAATGCGAAAGCTTGCTTGCAGAGCTTGAGTAGGAACTGCTGCGGAGGATGGGGCTGGTTTGGGCACGCCGGTGCTTGTGCGGCAGTTTGAATCGCAACAGTCTGACATCGCTTTCTCCTCAAGTGGCCTCTCTGGACTTGCCCAGTTAACACCCTGAAGTTACTATAGGGTCAAGTCCCATTCGAGAATGTGATCATGCGAATTGGCGAGCTGGCGAAGAAACTCGACTGTCCCGTAGAGACGATCCGTTACTGGGAGCGCGAGCAGCTGTTGCCAAAGCCCTCCCGGACGGAGGGCAACTATCGAGCCTACAGCGAGTCGGATTTTGAGCATCTGCTGTTCGTACGCAATTGCCGTGCGCTGGATATGAGCCTCGATGAAATTCGACAGCTGCTGAGATTCAAAGGCCAGCCGAAGAACCACTGCGGTCGGGTTAATGATTTGATCGATCACCACATCGAGGAGGTGGTGCAAAAGATTGAGACACTGCAGCTGCTGGAGACTCAGCTACGAGCGCTCAGGCAGCAGTGCGACGAGGATCGAGAGATCGAGCAGTGCGGTATCCTTCGCGGACTAACCGACAGCGACTTGGGCCCGTGACACGTAGATCGTTGCGGGCGCAGTATCACTACTTCAAATGAGAGCAAAGGTGTTTTGACGAAACGTTGGGTGGCGATTTTTTGGTTGATCCTGGTGGCTCTGCAGTCCGTGACGGTCGCTGCGGATACGCACCGGTTTCATCCGTCGCAAGATCACCATCTGGAGTTTCAAGCCTCTGACGATGCGCACCCGCACGAGGATGAAGATCGTCCGAGTGCCGCGAGCGATGACGCCGGTTCAAACACATCGGCCGACACCTGCCAGCACTGTTGTCACTGCCACGGATCGTTCCACGCTGTATTTTCCTCTCAAATTCCGACTATTCACGCAGAACCCTCGCAGAAATTTCCTGCATACCTCGCGGCATTCACATCCGCCCAACCTTCGACCCTGTTTCGCCCACCCAAAGCCTAGCGTTCCAACCTCATCCGATACCGTTCAACCGGTTCCCTAGTGGAAGCCGGTCCTCATTCATCATTGGTAGGATGTTAACGATGAACCGATTTGGTTTTTGGGCTCGGCCCGCGCTTTCGCGTGCCTGGGCCGCGCATGGATTTTTCTTGGCGTTTTTGCTCTGCAGTACTGCGAGCCACGGACAATCCCAAGCAAGCGCACTCACCCTCGATGACGCCATCTTGAAGGCGTTACAACACAATCCACGACTGCAGGTCTTCGACGTGCGGATGCGTGGCCTGCAAGGACTCGAACAAACCGCAGAGTTGAGGCCGGGCTTTGAGATCGAGGCCGAAATTGAAAACTTCGCAGGCAGCGGGGAGTTTCAAGGATCCGGTGCCGCCGAGCAGACGGTCGCGCTCTCTTCGGTCATCGAAATGGGCGGCAAACGCGCGGCCCGAATGGCCGAGGCCAGCGCCCGAACGCGCCTGGTCGCGGCCGAGCGCGAGGCGGAGGCCTTGGACCTGCTCGGCGATGTGACGCAAAGCTTCGCCACCGCCTTGGCCGCGCAGCGGCGCCTGGAGCTTGCCCAAGATGCGCTCGCCCTGGCGCGTACCACCTTACAGACCGTTCGAAAGCGCGCTGAGGCCGGCGCTGCGCCCGAGGCCGAAGTACTGCGGGCTAAGGCGGCGCTTGAACAGGCGCAGATTGCGCTCTCGCAGCTCGAGCGGGCTTTCGCCGTGCAAAAGGTGCACCTCGCCGCGCTCTGGGGCGAGACGAATGCGGACTTTACCCAGCTGCAGGGCGATCTCTTCCGGTTCCCGCCGTCGGACGATTTCGAATCCCTCTTTGCCCGAGCCAAGGACAGCGCAGCGATCGCCGTCTTTGCGAATGAAGCTCGCGTGAAAGAGGCAGCGCTTCGACTCGCGCGAGCGCAAGGCGCGAGCGATGTGGCTTGGGCCTTGGGTGCTCGCCGGATCGAACCGACGGGCGATACGGCGCTGGTTGCGAGCGTCAGCGTGCCGCTCTTTTCGGGCCGGCGCGCGCGCGGTGAGATCGCGGCCGCAGAGGCCGAGCGCGACCAAGTCCAGCTTCGCCAGGAGGCGGCACTGCTCGCTCTGCACGCGCAGCTTTTTGAGGCTTACCAGAGCCGCGCTCAGAACATTGAAGCGGCCACCACGCTGAAAAACACCGTGATTCCCGCGCTTGAGCGCGCACTGCAGGCGACCCGCACGGCGTACGAACGCGGCCGTTACAGCTACCTCGATCTGATCGGGGCGCAGCGCGAACTGCTCGATGCCGAGCAAAGTGCCATCGATGCGGCCACCTCGGCGCTGGTATTTGGCGCCCTGATCGAACAGCTCACCGCCGAACCCTTGAAGGCTCGGAGCACCGCCCAACAGACCCGGCGCACGACACACACAGGACAGATCCCATGAAACACATTTACTTTCTTCTCATCGTCACGGCGGCCTTGACGTTCAGTGCCAGCCTCACTTCGGCCCAAGGCGAAGACACCGATGCTGCGCAGCATGAAGAACACGAGCAGCACGAGGGACATGAAGATCACGAAGCCCATGATGGACACAAGGAAAAGGAGCATGACGAGCATGACGGTCATGGCGAACACGGGCACGATGATCACGGCGAAGAAGGCGTCCTCAGCATCCGGCCCGAGATGGCCCAACAGGTCGGCATCACCGTCAAAAGAGTCGGCCCCGGCGCCGTCCGTCGAACCCTGACCACCTACGGCAAAGTGATCACACCACCTGGGCAGGAGAGCCATGTCCGGGCGCGCTTTCCAGGCCAGATCACCAAGGTCCATGTCCAGGCCGGTGACAGCGTGAAAGCCGGCGATCTCTTGGCAGAGATCGAGGCCAATGAGAGCCTGCAAACCTACCAGGTTCGAGCCCCCATTGACGGTGTGGTGACCGAGCGTCATGCCAACACCGGCGAGTCCACCCAGGATCAAGCGCTCTTTTCCGTGGCGAACCTCAATCCGCTCTGGGTGGAGCTGCACGTTTTCCCAGGTCAACGCCCTGAGGTCGCACCCGGACAGCCTGTTGCGCTGTCCGCTGGCGGGCTGAATCAGCTGAGCACGCTCCGCTATCTGCTGCCGAGCGGCGACGGCAAGCCATATGTTCTGGCTCGGGCTGAAATCGACAACGCGAGCGGGTTTTGGACGCCAGGATTGCTAGTGCAAGGGGACATAGCCGTCGAAACAGTGGAGGTACCGCTCGCGGTGGAGAACCGGGCCATTCAAACCCACGATGGCACCACCGTAGTGTTTGTTGAGGAGGACAATCGCTACACGGCTCGACCGATCAAGCTCGGCCGAAGCGACGGGCAGACCACCGAAGTCTTGGGTGGCCTTGAAGCCGGTGAAGCGTACGTGGTCGACAATAGCTACCTGATCAAAGCCGACATCGAAAAGTCCGGCGCCGAACACAGCCATTAAGAGGAAGCCCAGATGATCGAATCCATCTTGCGCTTCTCGATTGAGCGGCGCTATCTCACCTTGTCCTTCATTCTTGTCCTGATTGGCTCAGGTCTCTGGAGCTATCAGCACCTGCCGATCGATGCGGTGCCGGACATCACCAACGTCCAGGTGCAGATCAACACACAGGCGCCCGGGTATTCACCGTTGGAAGCCGAGCAGCGCATTACCTATCCGGTGGAAACGGCACTCGCGGGTTTGCCGAACCTGTCCTACACGCGCTCGCTCTCGCGTTACGGGCTGTCACAGGTCACCGTGGTGTTCGAAGAAGGCACAGATATCTATTTTGCCCGCAATCTTTTGAACGAACGCCTGAGTGCCATCGCCAATGCTTTGCCGCCGGGCCTCGAGCCCGAGATGGGCCCGATCGCAACCGGTTTGGGTGAGATCTTTACCTACACCGTTGAGGCCTTGCCGGGTGCGGTTCAAGAAGATGGCTCACCCTACGACGCCACGGCGCTTCGGGAGATCCAGGACTGGATCATCAAGCCTCAGCTCGCGCTCGTACCCGGGGTGGTCGAGGTCAATACCATCGGCGGTTACACCAAGCAGTACCACGTCACGCCCGATCCGCAAAAGCTGCTTGCTTTCGATGTGACGCTTGATAAGTTGATCGAGGCTCTCAAGAAAAACAACGAGAACCGAGGCGCCGGCTACATCGAGCGCAACGGCCAGCAGTTCCTGGTGCGATCGCCCGGCCAGTTGCAATCGATTGAGGAGATCGAACAGGTGGTGGTGAAAAGCCACGAGGGTGTGCCGGTGCAGGTTGGGGATCTTGCCGAAGTGGCCATCGGCAAGGAGCTGCGCACGGGCGCGGCCACACGCGATGGCGTTGAAACGGTACTCGGTACCGCGATGATGCTGATGGGCGAGAACTCGCGCACCGTGGCCCGAGACCTTGCGGCCCGACTTGAACAAATCCAGCCTTCACTGCCCGAGGGCATTCGGGTCGAGGCCGTGTACGATCGGACCACGCTGGTCGATAAAGCCATTGCGACGGTGAAGAAAAACCTGCTCGAGGGCGCGCTGCTTGTGATCGCGGTGTTGTTCATTCTGCTGGGCAACATCCGGGCCGCGTTGATCACCGCCGCCGTGATTCCGCTCTCGATGCTTGCCACCATTACGGGCATGGTTCGAACCGGAGTGTCGGCCAATCTCATGAGCCTCGGGGCGCTCGATTTTGGTTTGATCGTGGACGGCGCGGTGATCATCGTCGAGAACACCATTCGGCGCTTGTCGGAGGCGCAAGCGCACAAGGGCGGGTTACTTGAGCGGCGCGAACGGCTAAAGGTCGTGTTCGAGGCGACTAACGAGGTGATCCGCCCGAGCCTCTTTGGAGTGCTGATCATCACCGTGGTCTACATACCGCTGTTCACGCTCACGGGCGTTGAGGGCAAGATGTTCCAGCCCATGGCCGCAACGGTGGTGATGGCTCTCCTGGCAGCTCTGGTCCTGTCGTTGACAATCGTTCCCGCGGCGGTGGCCACCTTCATGTCCGGCCGGGTCAGCGAGAAGGAAAACCGCGTGGTCGGCGCTGCCAAATCCGCCTACAAACCTATGCTTGAAGGCGCGCTGCGGCTTCGGTGGTGGATTGTCTCGGCGGCCACTGTTCTGGTGGCGGCGTCCGCTTGGCTGGCAACAACGTTGGGTTCGGAGTTTGTGCCCCAGCTTGATGAGGGCGACATCGCCCTGCACGCGCTGCGCGTGACCGGAACCGGGCTTGAGCAGTCGGTGGCCATGCAGGAGGCGCTCGAAAAACGCATCCTCGCTTTCCCTCAGGTCGAGAAGGTCTTTGCCAAGATCGGCACGCCGGAAGTGGCCACCGACCCCATGCCGCCGAACGTCGCCGATAATTTTGTGATCCTGAAGCCTCGAAGCGAGTGGCCGGATCCGGACCTGCCGAAGTCCGAGCTCGTGGAGCAAATCGAGGCGTCCTTAAGCGAGTTGCCCGGCAATAATTACGAGTTCACCCAGCCGATCGAGATGCGCTTTAACGAGCTGATCTCCGGGGCCCGGCAGGATGTAGTATGTAAGATCTTCGGTGAAAACCTGGATACACTGGCGCATTACGCTGCTAAGCTCGGACATGTGGCCAATACCGTTGATGGCAGCAGCGCTTTATATGTAGAGGCCGTGACCGGAATGCCGCAGATCTTAATTCAGTATAACCGGGCTGCCATTGCTCAATATGGAATGAATATCAGTGATGTCAATAATGTGATCAACGCCGCGTTTGCAGGACAGAGCAGCGGTCTGGTATATGAAGGAGAGAAGCGATTTGACCTGGTAGTTCGCTTAGCCGGTGACAGCAGGAAGAGCCTGGCCGATGTACAAAACCTGTTAATCGCTACCCCCCAGGGCATGCAGATACCTTTGCGAACGCTGGCAGCTATCGATATTGTAGATGGTTATAACCAGATTCAACGGGAGAATTCTCAGCGAAGGATTATTGTAGGTTTCAACGTGCGGGGCAGGGATATACAAAGTACTGTAGAAGAGCTGCAGCAAAAAGTAACACAACAGGTAAAGCTACCGGCCGGTTACTATATCACTTATGGAGGCGCTTTTGAAAACCTGGAAGCCGCCAAGAAACGTTTATACATAGCGGTACCGGTTTCACTACTGTTGATTTTCCTGATGTTGTTCTTTGCATTCAGGTCTGTGACACAGGGATTACTGATTTACACGGCCATCCCGCTGTCCGCAATAGGCGGTATCATTGCTTTAAGCATCCGGGGTATTCCCTTCAGCATCAGTGCGGGTGTGGGTTTCATCGCCTTGTTTGGTGTGGCGGTGTTAAACGGAATCGTGCTGGTGGCCGAGTTTAACCGGCTGAGAACAGAAGAGCAGATGAAAGATTTAACACGCGTCGTTATACAGGGTACCAAAATCCGGTTAAGGCCGGTATTAATGACAGCATTTGTTGCCTCTTTGGGCTTTTTGCCAATGGCTATAAGTACCGGTGAGGGAGCAGAAGTGCAACGTCCTTTAGCCACAGTTGTAATTGGTGGTTTGCTGGTGGCCACCCTTCTTACCTTATTTGTTTTACCTATTTTATATATCATGTTTCAAAAGAAAGCAGGCGCTGCTAAAAAAGGCATTACGGTTGGCATCATTTTAATGGGATTACTGAACAGCCAGTCAACAGAGGCGCAGATGCCTATTTCGCTGCAGGCGGCTATAGATACTGCTTTGGCGAATAACCTGAACATAAAAAATCAAAGGCTGAGATCGGAATATCATAAAATATTGATCAGCTCCGGCAAACAAATAGCACCCACCAATATTGTAGCAGAGTATGGTCAAATGAACAGTATTTATGCAGATGCCAAACTGGGTCTGAATCAAACACTGAGTTTTCCTAAAGTGCATCGTTCTCAAAAGGAATTACTTACCGAAGAATGGGAAAGCAGTGTTTTGAACATCGGGGTAAATGAAGCATTATTAAAGAAACAGGTAACACAGGTTTACGGTCAGTTGGTTTACCTCGAAGCAAAGAAAAAGGTACTGGAAAGAACTGATACTTTGTTTTCAGCATTTCTGGCAAAAGCGAACCTGCGCTTTGATAAAGGAGAGTCTAATTTGCTGGAGAAAAAGACGGCAGAAAACCAGCGGGGACAGATAGCCCTGCAGTTGTCGCAATTGATGCAGGATAGGGAATTGGCGCAAATCCGGTTCCGGCTCCTGCTTAATTCCACTACGATGTTTACCGCTATTGAGGAAGATATTGTAAATGTATCTATCCGTTTTACAGACACCGTTAGCCTGAAGAAACATCCGGGCTTATTATATCTCGCCCAGCAACAGGAAACGGCCGGTGCGGCTACACAGGTCGAAAGAGCAAAACTGCTTCCAGACCTGGTACTGGGCTATAATATCATGAGCATGAAGGGAAATGGCGCGGACAATAAAGAGTACAATAGCGCTCCCCGTTTTCAGTCGGTACAGGTAGGGTTGGGTATTCCTATTTTCAACACCGCACAAAAGGCAAGAATCCGTGCGGCCAGGGTGAATGAACAACTAACCAGGCAAGAGTATACAGCATCAGTAAAAACTTTTGTGAGCGATTGTCAGTCGGCTTTTGTTCAGTATCAGAAGTCTGCTGATGCCAAACGATATTTTGAGACAACGGCTTTGAAAAATGCAGAAGCTATTACAGCAACGGCTAATCAGCAGTTTACGAATGGCGATATCAATTACCTGGAATGGGCAATGTTGATCAACCAGGCAGTATCGGTTCAAAGCGGGTATGCAGAGGTATTGTATAACCTGGCTAATGCGGTCGCGGATCTTAACTATTTCACCGGTAATTAAAATGAAGGAAGATGGCGCCTTAATGGGGCGACATCATAAAATGATATCAATGAAGAAAATAGCTTTAATTATTTTAACTGTTTTTATTCTTTTTTCATGCAGCGAAAAAAAGAACGAACCACAGGAGCCTGTATCCGCCAGGCAGGAAAACCTGGTTACGCTTACCAATGCGCAATCAAAAAACGCGGGTATTGCAACGGGTAATTTGGAACCCAGGAATATTTCGTCTGTGCTGAGGGTAAATGGCAAGATAGATGTGCCGCCAGCCAACAGGATTTCTATAAGCGTGCCGCTTGGGGGATATATTAAATCAACCAGCCTGTTGCCCGGCATGCCTGTGCGTAAGGGACAGGTATTGGCAACCATCGAGGATCCGCAATATATACAGTTGCAGCAGGACTATCTTACAGCAAAAGCTCAGTTGGCTTTTAATGAAAGCGAATATAACCGGCAAAGAGATTTAAACCGAAGTAAGGCCGTCAGTGATAAAGTATATGAACAGGCAAAAGCGGCTTATCAAACTCAAAATGTACTCGTGCATTCACTGGCTCAAAAACTATCATTAGCTGGATTAAGCCCCGGNNAACCCCCAAAATATTTCCAGGAGCATCCGGGTAACATCGCCTATTAATGGTTTTGTAGCTGCAGTGAATGTAAACATTGGTAAATATGTAAACCCGGAAGATATATTGTTTGAACTAGTGAATCCCAACGGTGTTCATTTATCGCTCACGGTATTTGAGAAAGATGTGCACCAGCTTTCTATAGGACAAAAATTGGTAGCATATTCCAATACGGATCCGGGTAAAAAATATCCCTGTACCATCATGCTGATCAATAGAAGCCTTTCCGGGGAAAGGGCGGTAGAAGTGCACTGCCATTTTGATCAGTATGATCAAAAGCTTTTGCCCGGCATGTTTATGAATGCAGAAATTGAAACAACTGCTGGCCAATCCCATGCATTACCCGAAGAGGCTGTAGTAAGGTATGATAATAAAGAATATGTATTTGCTGTAAAAGATAAAAATATTTTCGAAATGCTGGAAGTGCAAACAGGTACCACCGAATCGGGTTATACAGCGATCATTTCTCCCACAGACCTGGCTCAAAAAAAACTGGTGTTAAAAGGAGCTTACAGCCTTTTAATGACATTAAAAAATGTAAACGAAGAATAGGGGGGTAAACGGAAGAGTAGCGGTTATAAATAAGAGGGTCTGTTTAAGAAATTAGTGAACAAATGTTAGTGTTATATGAAAAAATAATATACTTGTATTTCAGTTAAACCGTCTTAATTAATTGCTATTAATAAATTTAGGTTCGAATGCATACCCTGTTGCCGTTTTTTTTAGCCATGGTAGCGGCTATTGTTTTGCTGCAAATGTTTGCCGTAAAACTGAAAGTAGCGTATCCCATTTTACTGGTGGTGGCGGGACTTCTGGTAAGCTTTGTACCGGGTTTGCCCGTAGTGAAGATTAACCCTGACCTGATCTTTTTTATTTTTCTGCCGCCATTATTATTTGAGGCATCCTGGAGTATTTCGTTTAAGGAGATGCGTAAATGGTACCGTATTATTACCAGCTTCGCTTTCCTGGTGGTTTTTTTTACCGCATTGTCAGTAGCGGTTGTGGCCAATTATTTTATTCCGGGCTTTACCATAGCATTGGGCTTTTTATTGGGAGGCATTGTTTCACCTCCTGATGCGGTGAGCACAGCAGCCATTACCAAATTTGTAAAAATACCAAGATCAACTTCTGCAGTATTGGAAGGCGAAAGTTTATTGAATGACGCATCATCTCTGATCATTTTCCGGTTTGCACTGGTAGCTGTAGGTTCGGGGCAATTTATATGGCAGGATGCTGCCCTTAGTTTTCTATGGATGGTACTCGGTGGTGCCGGAATAGGGCTCTTATTAGCCTGGTTGTTTGTGCAGGCTCATAGAAAATTACCTACCGATGCTCCTTCTGATATTGCGCTTACATTGA
>DJFO01000394.1:7176-12018 GCA_002432555.1 Marinagarivorans sp. UBA5870 | reverse complement strand
CGCCGCGTTTGCCGCGGCCTTTACCCTATTGGCCACCGCTGAAGATACCCGACCCAAGTTTGAGCGCGAAAAAACCGTCTATCAGGTCACTTCTGGTAAATGGAAGGGGCCCCGGCTGCCCGATAGTCAGCCCGACGTGCAGGGGCACTGGTCCAACACCATCTCCAACCACACCAACCTGACCGATCCCCAAGGAGGTGTGCCCGGTGAGCCGCGGCGCGAACCCTTGGGGCCGCGCGAAGAACGCGCTCCGAGTAGGGTGGTCGACCCGGCGGATGGTCAAGTTCCATATCAGCCCTGGGCGCGCGCGCTCCAGCAGGAGTATCAGGCGAATTTTCTTGATCCCATAAAACCGGAATATGTGGAACCCCTTGCCCGCTGCGCTCCCGGTGGCCCCTCCAAGTCCTTCATGTGGCACGGTTATGAAATCCGGCAGTTCCCCGGTTACGTGGTATTTCTGTTTGATTCCGGCTCGCGGGTAATTCATCTGGATGAAAAACCGCATTTGCACCAGAATATCCGCCTGTGGAACGGCGACTCGCGCGGGTTTTGGNNAGGTGCGCAACAACAATTCCAAGTCGCGCTTCGGGCGGACGGGGGAATTCTCCGGCACCCAGACGGAAATCACCGAGCGGTTTATTTTCGACAACAATGGTGAGCGCTATTTGTACCGGGCCACCTACACGGATCCCACCGTGTTCACCCGCCCCTGGACCCTAGCGATCCCGGCGCGGCGTGTCGAAAAATTCGCCGAAGACGGCTGGAATAATCAGCTTGGAGTGGCACAACACAGCGGCAAAGAATTGATTCTTGAGCCCTACGAACAAATCTGCACCGAGAACAACGGCGGATTTGGCGGTGGTGCGGTCATCGGTGGTGTGACTTTGTCGGCGCCCGCACCGCGCTGAGATAAAAGGCCGTCGGCGGCAGCTCCGGCGGCTTACGACAACTGAAAAAAAACCATTTGGAGCAACGATCAATGAAAGACAGCAAGAAAATCAGCCTCGCCGCCTTAGCTTTTGCCGCCTTCCTGGCCGGTGGGGCGTCGGCCGCGGAAAAAGCCGCAGAAAAAGCGGCCGGCCCATCCGGCAAAGAAGCGGTGGAAATCCGCCGCTCCGCTTATAACCTGATCGGTAAAAGTTTCAAGCCGATCGGCGGAATTTTGAAAGGCGAGGTGCAATACGACGCGGTCGACGTGGAGAAACTGGTCGAGCGCATCGTTTTCCTGACGGATTTCATCGACGGCACTTTCCCGGACGATTCTAAGTTGGGTGAACCCGCGACCAAGGCCAAGCCGGAACTTTGGGCCAACAAGGCGGATTTTGAGAAGCGTCTGAAAGAGTTTAAAGCCAATGCCCTGGCGCTCCAGGCGGTNNTCCGCGTCCCAGGCATTCAAGGATGCGGCTGGAAAAGTCGCCCAGGACTGCAAAGGCTGCCACGACAATTATAAATTGAAGTAGGCAACCCACTGCGACCTCGGGTTTGAGAGGTCGTTTTCGGCCTGCGCAGCGGTCCCTCTCGGACCCTTCGTTGGCCGCGCGACGGCGGTTTAGCCCTCTCGTTTTCGAGGAAGGTTGTTTTTGAGGAAGGTCGTTTTCGAGGAAGGTTGTTTCGAGGAAGGTTGCTTCGAGGAAGGTTTGTTTTCCAGGTAAGCTGTTTTCCAGGAAAGATGTTTTCGAAGAAGGTTGTTTTGAGAGGAAAGTTGTTTTTCGATGAAAAGTGTTTTTGGACAAAAGCTGTTTTGGGCGAAATATGATTCCAAGCGTTGAACCCACAACCAAAACTGCGGCGGAGCCGCCGAAGGTCTCCCGAGTGAAAATCTGGGATTTGCCGGTGCGGTTGTTTCATTGGTCCCTGGTGCTCAGTTTTGTCGGCGCCTATGCCAGCAACTGGCTCGGGGTCAATTACTTCGACTATCACGCGTGGTTCGGTTATGCGGTGATAACATTGGTGGTGTTTCGTTTACTTTGGGGTATTTGGGGCACCTATCACGCCAGGTTCCGCAATTTTATCCGCGATCCAAAAACCACGGCGGGTTACGCTGTGGATTTTCTGCGCGGGCGGGAAAAACCCTACCTGGGACACAACCCTTTGGGCGCTGTAATGGTGCTCGTGCTGCTGTTGGCACTCCTGGTGCAGGCGGTGACAGGCCTGTTCAGCAACGACGAGATTTTTAATACGGGGCCACTCTATGGCTACGTCAGCAATGAAGTCAGCCTCGCGCTGACCGGGCTGCACCAGCAGCTGTTCTATTGGATTCTCGGCGCGGTGGTTGTGCACGTGCTGGCCGTGGTGCTCCACCTGGTTTGGAAAAAAGACAATTTGGTGCGCGCCATGTTTTCCGGCTACAAGTCCGCCGGTGGGCTGCAGGAGCACAAACCGGTTGAGTCCTCCCGTTTACCCTTGGCTCTCGGCCTGATGCTGGTGGTCGCCGGTCTTCTGGTGCTGGTGATAGGCACGGCGCCAGAAGCGGTGCTGGAGACGGAGTACTGAAGACATTTTTACTCGGGAGCGAGCTGCCACAGGCTGCCGCGCTCGACAATCCGGTTTCCCTATAACGAGGTGGTTATGCGCCGATTGCCCGATTCTACCAAAATGTTTTCGCGTGCCCTCGGCCTCGCTTATTTCTTCTTTGCCGCGGTCCAGCCGCTGGCGGCTATGGAGGTGGAAACCACTGAGGTGGCCGCGTCGGCGCTGGCGGTTGCCGCCGTGCAAGAAGTTTCCGCGTCTCTCATAACCGCCGACCTGCCCGCGGCGCCCGATACCGAGCGGGCCGCGGATCTGGAAAATGACCTGCTGTTATCCGGCTGGTCCCGCTCGGTGAGTGCGGATGGCCGCGTGGAGATTTTGGAAAAGGACGGGGTGAAATATATTTTGCACGATTAACGGAAGAGCCCCGCCCCCGACGCCCACGCCCGGCCGCGATTTATTTTTTGCGGTTTTTTTGCAGTTTACTTTTTGCATTTGCAAAAGCCCCACCCGTAGGGCGGATGCCGATAGGCGATCCGCCATAACCGACGCGGCACTGGTCCGCCATCCAGGAACTACTTCCTGTCACTTTGCGAAAGCCTCGGCGATGCGCGGATCTCCCATTTGCCATTGGTGGAACCCGCGATGCGATTCCACCTCACCACGGGTCGCGATTTATCCTTTAGCGCAACAAATGTCGAACCGGCAAATCCTGATTAACCTACCACGACCGCGTCAGGTGGAATGAATTTCGTAGAGATAATTCCACGGATATATCCCCCGGTCGTGCCCATCGCTGAACACCAGCTGGACACCATAGGGAAAACTTTGGATCGCCGTGACCTTCACCGTCTCTTCCACGGCTGTGATACGGCCGCGCAGGCGCGCGGCACGGCAGCCGGCGCAAGGGCAGGCACCGCGCAGGCGCAGATGGGAAATTTCCTGAATTTCCGCCGCCGTCCACTCGATGGTCACGCGTCCGGCGGCAGCGGAATTTCGGATGGCGCGCGGCGCCGGGCGGTTCACGAGGCCAAACCCAGCTGCAGCACGGCGATGCGCGCGGCTTTGCGCACTTCGGGATCCCCGTCGTTCAACGCGACCTCGAGAGCGCTTTGCGCGGTTGGATCGCCAATTTCCCCCAGGGCCAAGGCCGCCTCTTTGCGCAAATTGCTGATGCTGTGGGTAAGCAGTTCCATCAATGCGGCGGTTGCCGCGCGGGAGCGCAATTTGCCGAGCGCGCGCGCGGCTTGCAGCCGGGTCTGCCAATAATCATCGGCCAGGGCATCAATCAGGGCGGGCCCCGCATCGGTCCAGCTCAGTTTGCCCAACACACTGGCGGCTTCCTCGCGCACTTGCCAATGGGCGTCGTGCAGGGCGGTGAGCAGGGCGGTCGCCACGGCGGTGCCCCCGGCCATGCCCAGGGCACCCACGGCCGCGCGGCGCACTTCATCGACCGGGTCTCCCTCGGCGAGCGCGGCGAGTTCCGCTACGGCGGCCGTGTTTTTAAGCCAGCCAAGCACTCCTATAGCTTCACGGCGCACCACGGGGTCCGCGTGTTGCAGCGCGGCGCGGGCGGGCGCAGCCGCTTCCGGCAGGCGCAACTCCCGCAATGCGCGCAACACGCGCGCTTTCACGGAGGCGTCGGCGTGTTCCACCCACGGCAAAAGCGCGCGGCCTGCAGCCGCCGACTTCAGTTGGTTGAGGCTCTGGGCGGCGGCGTCGCGCACGGTTTGGTCCGCGTCTGTAAGCGCTTCGCAGAGTCCCGTTACCACCGCCCTGTCCTCCCAGGCCTCAAGTAGCCGGGCGGCTTCAGCGCGCACGGTGGCGTCGCTATCGCGCAGGGCCTGTATCAACCAGGGCAGGGCCTCTGGGTCCTCCAGGTCTGCCAGGTCAATCAAGGCGACGCGCCGGACGCCGGAATCGGAATCCTGGAGGCGGGGGAGCAGGGCTTCGATCGTATTGTCGTCGGTCGAAAACATAATGGGGTCCAATCAATAGTCAGTCTGTCAAGAGTCAGTCGGTAAGGGTCGCCGCGAGATCGCGCGGCAGGCCGAGCGGTGAGAGGCGCGGCAGCGCGCGCCCGACGTCGTGTCGCAATAATTCCAGACAGTGGCGTTTCAGCTGCGCGAATGCGGACGTGGTCACCACCTCCGGCAGGCGCGGGCGGGCAAAGTCGACCCGCAGATCCTCAATAATGCGGCCGGGGCGCGCGCTCATCATGAAAATCCGATCGGCGAGAAACAGGGCTTCGTCTATATCGTGAGTAACAAAAACGACAGTCGTGCGGATGCGTGTCCATATATCCAACAACAGCTGCTGCATTTCCATGCGGCACTGGGCGTCGAGTGCGCCGAAGGGCTCGTCCATCAACAG
>DJFO01000394.1:6574-7121 GCA_002432555.1 Marinagarivorans sp. UBA5870 | reverse complement strand
CTGCCGGTAGCGTTCCACCTTGCCGACCCCGCGCATTTTGAGACCAAAAGCCACGTTGTCGATCACCGAGCACCAGGGAAATAAGGTGTGGTGCTGGAACACCATACCGCGCTCCGGCGCCGGTCCGTCGATCGTCTGGCCGTCAACCAGGAGGCGGCCGCCGCTCGGGGCCAAATGTCCGGCAAGCGCTCCGAGAAGGGTCGACTTGCCGCAACCNNGAAACTGACGTGCTGCACGGCTTCAAAACGTTCCTGCCGCGCCCCTAAATGAATGGAAACTTCCTCGGCGCTGATGCTGCCGGGAAACTGGCTGATCGAGTTCATCAGATGCTCCTTCGCGCGTGATACCAGGGGATCAATCGGTCACCGCCCGCTTTGATGGCCAGGCTGCTGCCCATACCTAGGGCGCCGATCAGCAGCATGCCGACCACTATGTCCGGGTATTTTTGGATGAGGTAACTCTCCCAGGTGTAATAGCCGATGCCCCATTGGCCGGATATCATTTCCGCGGTGACCAGGCAAAACCAGGAAGTGCCCATGCCGATGGT
>DJFO01000394.1:6390-6540 GCA_002432555.1 Marinagarivorans sp. UBA5870 | reverse complement strand
GGTATTGAGCAGCACCGGAAAAAACGCGCCGGTGAAAGTGATAAAAATCATCGAGAGTTCCGACGAGGGAAACATCAGGATCGCCAGGGGAATCCAGGCCACTGCCGGTATTGGCCGCACCACTTCCAAAGGCGGCATCAGCACCGCGGC
>DJFO01000394.1:3063-6381 GCA_002432555.1 Marinagarivorans sp. UBA5870 | reverse complement strand
GCAAATACCCGCAATAGGCTGCTGCCCAGGTGCGGCACCAGCTTGGTCGAGGTCGCCAGGGCCCAGGCGGCCTCGGCCACCGCAGTGGGTCGCGGCACATAGACGAACGATATAAAACCGAGCTCCAACTGGAAGGTGGCGGCCAAGTGCCAGAACAGCAGACAGGCGGCGATGGAAATCACCGGCAGCAACCGCTGTGTCCATTGAGACCCCGAGCGAATCATATATAACCCCCTAACGGCTCACCGCAGCAAAGTCGCGCACGTGGCCGCCGTTCTGCGCGGCAAAACGCTCGGCCTGTTCTTTCAGGAGAAATGCGTTCAGTTCACCTTTGTCGTTGGCGACAAACCAGGCCTGGCCCGCGAGCAACTTTAAACCCGTGTCCCGCGCCTGGGCGTAAACCGCGCGTATGGCATTGCCTTCCGCATCCAATTGACCGAGTGCCTTGAACGCCGCTTCCGGCGAGGCGTAGTGGCGCACTTTCGGCTCGTCTTTCACCCAAATTTGGGCGAGACGATTAAAGTCGGTAATCTGTTTGCCGGTGACGGCGTCGGAGGCCGTCAGGGGCAGGGGCGCATAGTTGGCGAGGGCGGCGTTGTAATCGAGGCCCGCCGCGCGGAATGCTTCGCGGATGTACTGATCGTTGATGAAACTCGCCGTATCCAAATCGCGCTCGGTGCGCTTGAGCGATTGCAACGTTTCGATGGCGGTCTTCGTCGCCTGGCGGTATTCCGGTTTCCAGGTGAAATCGCGAGTTTGCAGGCCGAGGGGGCCGTGGAATAAATAATTGACCTCCGCTTCTATACCGGTGATCTTTTCGATCAGCTCACTGTATTTTTCCGGCTCGGCCGCCAGCAGCCGATCCGCTTCAAGGGATGCGCGCTGATAGGCCACGACGATCTCCGGATATTTTTCCGCGTAAGCGGCGTCCACCAGACTGCCGTGGTACGTCGGCGCGTTGGTTTGCGAGCCGTCTAGAATTTTGCGGGCGAAACCGCGGTTGGGAAACAAATCGGCAAAGGGCACAAAATTCGCGTGTGCGTCTATGCGGTTGCTCTTGAGCGCGGATCCGGCAATTTCCGGCGCTTGAGTAATGATGCGCACGTCTTTTTCCGGGTCCCAACCGAGGTCGCGCACCGCGCGCAGTAAAAAGCCATGAGCGGTGGAGGCGAAGGGCACCGAAATGGTTTTGCCCTTTAATTCGGCGAGCGATTGAACGGGGGAGGCGGCCGGTACCACTATTCCGTTGCCACTGCCTTTGACACTGCCAGACAGTACATTGATAAACAGGCTGCGTTTGCCGGCGTCCAGGTGCGCCGCCCCGTTGAAGGAGCCGGGAAAATCTGCCATGGAGCCGAAATCCAGTTTGCCCGCCACCATTTCGTTGGTCAGGGGTGCGCCGCTGGTGAAGTTGCGCCACTGAATATCGTATTTCACGTTCTGATATTTGCCGGTGCGCGGCAAATATTTTTCGAGCAGATTCAATTCGCGCACCAGCAATCCGCCGGCGGCGCAGTTGATGGTGGTGTCCTGTGTTCCTATAGCGACGCGGATGGTTTCCGCCTGGCTGGTGAAGCTCCACACCAGCGCGGCGAGGGCGGAAAAAATAACGGCTAGACGCATGGGGTTCCTCGCAAGGTTGATCGCATCGTTCCGCCCCGAAGCTGCGGGGTAGGCGCGACAGGTTCCGATTCCAAGGCATCCGACGGTGAATCGGGTAGCGAAATAAGTCAGCGCAGCAGGTAGGGAATATCCACCTTTACCGCGCCGGTCGGGCAGTCGGTTTCGCAGGGCATGCAATACCAGCATTCATCGAATTGCATGAAGGCTTTTTGCGTGACCAGATCGATCGCCAGCAGGTCCATGGGACAGACGTCGACACACACGGTGCAGCCTTTGTGCGCGATGCACTTTTCTTCATCGACGGTTACGGGCGCGCCACTGCGGAAAAAAATATCTTGCGGTTTTTGGGCCATGATCGACTCTCTTTTAATTGGTGCGGCTAGTTGCCCGCGGCCTTCAGGCGCAGCTTCTGGTAAGCGTCCCGCTCGCGCTCTTCGAGCGGAATCAAATAAGGTTCCACCGGCCGGCGCAGGTTTAGCATGCGGCCGGCCGCGTCTTTTTTCAGGTGGCAGTGGACGAACCAATTGGCGTCGTCCCGCTCCGGATAATCGACTCGGTAGTGGTACAGGCCCCAGCGACTCTCCTTGCGGTAGAGCGAGGCGCTCGCCGCCATTTGCGCGCAATCGAGAATGACGGCGACTTCCATGGCTCGCATCAACTCGTGCGGGTTGTGCGCCTTTAACTGGTCGAGGTCTTGCTGGATCTGCTCAAAACGCTGCTGCGCCAGTTCCATTTTTCCGGTGATTTTCGGCGGCTGCAGATAATCGTTGACGAAGCGGCGCAATTTATACTCCACCTGCGCGGGCGGCAGGCCGGAATCGCGCAACAAGGGCGCGTAAACGCGTTCTTTTTCGGCTGTGACCTGGGCTGCATCCAATGTGCTGAATTCTCGGCCAGCGATGTATTCCGCGGCGTTTTGACCGGCGAACCAGCCGTAGGTGAAAGCGCCGAGCATATAGTTGTGCGGCACGGCGGCCATATCGCCCGCGGCGTAGAGACCGGGCACGCTGGTTTCCGCTTTTTCGTTCACCCAAACACCGGAGGCGCTGTGGCCCCNNGAGCATGTAGTTGTGCGGCACGCTCGCCATGTCGCCGGCGGCATAGAGGCCCGGCACGGTGGTGCGCGCATTGTCGTCGACGAACACACCGGAGGCGCTGTGGCCGGAGCAGAAGCCATGTTCCGAAATATGCATTTCCACCATCTGCTTGCGATAGTCCGTGCCGCGATTGGCGTGGAACTGACCGCGGCTCGGGCGCTCGTTGCCGTGCAAAATGGTCTCGATCGTCTGGATGGTTTCATCGGCGAGATGATTGAGTTTCAGAAATACCGGGCCTTTACCGCTTTCGAGTTCCCGGTAGAATTCCCACATCATTTGACCGCTCCAATAATCGCATTCGATAAACCGCTCGCCGCGGGTATTGGCGGTATAACCGCCGAGCGGGCCCGTGACATACGCGCACGCGGGGCCGTTGTAGTCTTTGATCAGCGGATTGATCTGAAAACATTCCAAGTTGGCCAGTTCCGCTCCCGCGTGATAGGCCATGGCGTAACCGTCACCGGCGTTGGTGGGGTTTTCGTAGGTTCCCATTAAATAACCGGACGCGGGCAAGCCGAGCCGCCCGGCGGCGCCGCAACACAAAATCACCGCTTTGGCTTTGATTACATGGTATTCGGCGGTGCGGCAGTCGAAGCCC
>DJFO01000394.1:238-3008 GCA_002432555.1 Marinagarivorans sp. UBA5870 | reverse complement strand
GCGCCCATGTGGTGGACTTTTTTCACGGCGTACTCGCCGGTTGCGTCCTTTTCGAATTTCACGCCCCAGCGGTCAAGCTGCTCGATGGTGGTAAAACTGTGGCGCGCATAGGCGTACACCGTGGCCTGATTGACGATACCGTCATTGGCTATGGTGATTTCCTTGGTGTACTGCNNTCCATGCCCATGCTGATGGCGCCGGAGCGTTTCACATTGGCCTTGTCGAGCAACAAGATTCGCAGATTCGGGTCGCGCTCCTTCGCTTTGATGGCGGCCATGGGGCCGGCGGTACCGCCCCCGACGACCACTATGTCGTATTCCTGGATCCGCTCCGGAATGCTGGCAAGGTTCATGGTTTGGTTCTCCTGCGGGTGGTGGTTTGACGGTCGATGCGCAGTCGGTATTGGAAGGCCTCGCCCCTGTAATACAAATATTCGAAGTCCACCGGCGACCCCTCCTGGTCATGGGTGAGACGTTCAATGCGCATAATGGGCGCTCCTTCTTCAATTTTTAATGCCTGGGCAATCCTGCGGTCCGCCGGCACGGCGTCTATCGCCAGATCGGCGTGGCCGAGATTGATGCCGCAGTCGTTTTCCAGGATCAGAAAAATATCGCGGGTGACCAAATCGGCTTTTTCGAGCTGCTGACCCAGCGGCTGCGGCAGATAGGTTTTTTCCAGGGACACAGGTTCTCGATTGATAAGGCGCACACGCTCGATCTCGATCACCTTGCTGCCTTCGGGGACGGCGAGTTTAGCGGCTACTTGTACCGGCGCTGGGACGGATTTGAAGCCGTGCACTCGATTGATCACCTCGTGACCCGCCTGCGCCAGGGATTCTGCGAGACCCTGTAGCTTGCTGACGTTTTGAAAGACTTTTGGCTTCGCCACGAAAGTGCCTTTGCCGTGGATCTTGAAAATCAGCCCTTCTTTCTGCAGGTCGTTGAGTGACTGCCGCACCGTGATGCGGCTGACGGCGAACAGCGCGCCGAGTTCGCTTTCGGAAGGCATGCGGCTCAGTGGGGCGTAACTGCCATCGAGAATTTGCGCGCGCAACAACTCGCGAATTTGGCTGTACAGAGGCACGGCTGATTGCGGCTGCAGGCGTTTTCGACTAAGGGGTGGAGCCATAAGATCAATTCAAGCTTGTTATGACAAGTGCGCGCAGTCTAAAAACCGTCGGAATAAAATCCCAATATTTTTAACTTCTAACCTTATAACCGTTCGAGAAGGGAGACGATTGATTGCCGCGCGTACAAATGGAAACTGCGGCAATGCGCAGCGCGAGAGCGCTGTAGGTCCGCGCAGGCGCACCCATAAATGGTCCATGCACCTCTGTTACCTGATCCGCGCAGGCGCACAGTCGATAAATACTCAACACGAAAGTCCGTCATCCCCGCGCAGGCGGGGACCTAAACGACCTGCGCGGCCCGACCTACGCGGCCCGACCTACAGAATTAAGACGCGGCGCGCACGAGGAAACCGTCAAAATTTGTCTGGCGACTTTCGGTGTCTGGGCCCTCCGTCACCACTATATATCTGGCGTCGGGAAAAAGTTTTTTGCCGGCCGGCGGCCAAACGTCGAACGCCCCTGTCGGATTGTGCTGATGCAGGAATACCGCATGGGGCTCCAGGCCCAATTTTTCCAGGAGCTGAAAATCCTCCGGACCCTGCACGTCGACACCGATTTGATAGCCCCGGGAGAGGTAACCTACCAGCGCCTGATTAAAGTGCGGCAGGGTGACCTCGTCTTGCAGACGGGTGTGCAGCAGAACCCGCTCCGGCCCGAGGCCGCAGTCCGCCAGGATCGTTTCAAATACTTTGCCGTAGTCGGCGGAGACGGAGGCGATATGGCGGGGATGCACGGCGAGCGACAATAGCTCGTCGCCTTGGAATTGCTGCAGGTAGTTGAGCGAGTGCAGGGTGCGCAGTAGGCGGTCGAGTTGAACAACCTGTTCCGCATCGTTCAGCGCGCTGTAAACCTCGTCCACTGCTAACTCTTTGCCGGTGGCCGAGCGCACGAGGGTTTCGCTGTCGCGGCCGACCAGCCGTTGACCGTCGCGCGTCGTAATGCTGTGAAATCGGCTGCCGAAGGTCAAACTGCCGAAGCGGGCGCGAAAACTGTTGGACGCTTTGTAGAAGCCGGTCGCCGGAAGGGAGCGGGTGCGGGCGCGCAGTTGCAGCTGTTCGTTAAAATAATTCATCAACTCGGTGAGCGGCATAGGGGTTCGCAGGTTCGTCATTCGAATTCTTGTGTGGGGCGAAAAACGGGCGCCGCCCTGGCACGCATATTAAAGAGCGGAAGCCCGCTTTCGAAATAATATAAATTTCTCAGCTTATAACTCGCGCCAGCGGCGGCAGACGGGGGTCGACACTGGCAGTGGTGTCGAATCGGCCTGTTCTGTTACATTGCTGCGCTGGCCGACGGCAATTTTGATTAAAAAATATGGACAAGAATATGACAGACGAAACCAACAACTGGGATCTGGCGAATATAGTGGAAGAACTGCGTCGCGCGCGCGGTGACTGGCGCAGCAAAACCGGCCGCTCCCGAGAATACGGCTTGCGGGAGCTGCCCTCGCGCAACGCCGTGCACGAGATAGTGCGCGATCTGTTGGGGGCTTTGTTCCCAATGCGTTTGGGGCCGCAGGACTTGCGGGAGGAAAGTGAAGATTATTATGTCGGCCACACCCTCGACAGCGCCCTCAATCAACTCTTACAACAAGTTTTGCTGGAGCTGCGCTACGTGGCACGGCAGCGGGGACAAGCCATT
>DJFO01000394.1:0-223 GCA_002432555.1 Marinagarivorans sp. UBA5870 | reverse complement strand
GCGCACGCTGGACCTCGATGTCCAGGCCGCGTTCGCCGGGGACCCGGCCGCGCGCCACCTCGATGAAGTGCTGCTTTGTTACCCCGGCATCGCGGCCATGATCTACCATCGCCTGGCGCACCAGCTCTACACCAAGGACCTGTTCCTTCTCGCGCGGCTCATGGCGGAGCTCGCCCATTCGGAAACGGGCATAGACATTCACCCGGGCGCGACCATCGGCAGC
>DJFO01000062.1 GCA_002432555.1 Marinagarivorans sp. UBA5870 | reverse complement strand
CGAGAGAAATTCGCTCTGCCAATTCTGCAGAGACTCAAACCAAAAGCGGTTTTCGCGCAGCACCGACCAGAGGGTTACCAATTGTTCACCCTCCGCGTTGATGTCCTTCATAGTGCCGTATGCGTGTAAAATCAGCGAAATGACGAACAACAGCATAAACATCAAACTGAGCGAATTTTTATACATCATCAAATAGACCCCGCCTTTTTTCACCGCCCAAGGGGCCTCAGCATGCGGCTGGGGCTCCCGGTCAACCTCTTCCGGCTCGTCAAGGGATTTAGACTCGGCAGACCCCTGCTGGAAGAGGAACACGGTGAGATAGACGTAAAGCCCCATTTGCAGAAACTCGCTTTCCCAATTTTCGAAAGTCGACTGGATAAAATGACCGGAGATGAGATACTGCGACAGGGAATAAATCGCAAGTCCCTTTTCCTGCAGCTCCTCGTTGTGCTCGTGCCAGCCGGTGTAGATCTGGCCAACGAGAGTCAGGAGCATTAAAACCATAAATGTTACGAGCAAACCGTTTCGCTTAAAAAACGTATGCCGTTGCTGCATGGTTGAGTCTCCGCAGTTATTTTTGTTTCCCTGAATAATTGGCCTCGTTCCCCGAGTTCGCCAATCCGGCGCGACCTAGTGGTCTGACCCGCGAACAGATTCAAAAGTTCGTCTGGCTGCGCCTATTGCGTTTCGCCTGTTTCGCTGGTGAGCCGAAGCGTTGCGGTGCGCCGCGTCCGAATTCTGCTCGCCGAGGCACTCTCGTTAACCGAGTTTGTCTAGAGTTGGAGTAGTCAAACAAAAAAATTCATCTGCGAGCAACCATTATGTCGCCAGTCAACAGCGAAACCATTTATGCCGGTGAGCAAGCCACCATCGAAAATACTCAATCGACTCCACTGTCAATTAGCGTAATTAGTAATAATGACTGTCAATTTGAGCTGGATTTAATGCCGGGCCAAGTTGTGGGTTTTTCGGCGGGCGCCGCGGACGCGAAGATTCTTCTACACGGTGGGGACCCCGCGGGTCTGCTGATCATCAAACCGGAGACTGCTTCTTAGAAGCACTGGATTAGCAGTACCGGCTTAGAAGCAGCGGATTAGAAGTCCTGGATTAGNNGATGTTAGGATTTCGAATATATCCGAATATAAAAGCGCCGTCCCTGCGGGCGGCGTTTGATTGCAGACCGTGCTTACGCAGACTTAGCGGCGAATAAGGACATTGTCCACTTCCAGTTGCAATCCCGTTTGGTTGCCGAAAGCGGTGGAAATAATAAACGGCGTATTGACGGCTGCCAGATCAAGCCCCGCATCCGCCAAACTCTGGAGGGACAGCTCGTAATGGGTCCAGAGCCCGGCGACCGGGTAACCGAGCGACACGTCACCCGATGTGCACGGATAGCGGCAGTCTGCCCGGAACAGCAGAGGCGCTTTGACAACGCGCGGATCCGCCGTGACCCGCAGGTCGAATTCAATCGTGCTGAACTCGCTGAGGTCGGTCGTGGCGGAGGTGTAGAAAAAACCAATGCCCCGGTCGGTCGCGAAGGTGATTTCCGCTGCGTTACCGTAAGTGCCTGCGGCGTCCACGATCCGGTACAGCACATCACCCGCTTCGGTATAAACACCCCACGCAAAAGGCTCTTGCGCGGCACCGTCGAAGATGGGGATGGTTGCGCCTGAGGTATCCACGGGCTTCGGCGGTTTAATACCGGGGTTGCTGACAAAATCTTCATCTCGAGTTGCGCACCCGCGCCCGGTCGCGGGGTCCGCGACGCATTCATAAACGCGCACATAGTCCACCACCATTTCCTGAGGAAATACCGCTTCATTAATTCCCTTATCATTCACATTGCCCGCCCAGGCACCGCCGACGGCTAAATTGAGAATCATATGGAAGCGCTGATTAAAGGGCGCCGCGGCATCGCTGAGGTTCGCCAGGGTGTACCACCCCGCCTGGGTTTGCGTGGCGAAATGGTCGCCGTCCACGTACCAGCGAATTTCCCCCTGCTCCCACTCTGCGGCATAAACGTGAAAATCGTCCGCCGGGTTGGCCTCGCCGGGCAGCAGGTAGGGCTCCCCGGAGTTGACGTTGTTCGGCCAGTTGCCGCCGTAGTGTAAGGTGCCGTACACGCGGCGCTCGCCGCCGACTTTCAGGTTAACCGCTTCCATTATGTCGATCTCGCCCGACGCGGCCCANNACGGCAATTTCGCGCGGATTTCGAAACGGCCGTAACGCCAGTCACCTTTTTGTTTTGAGCGCACCCGCGCGGAACTGTAAATGCCGGAACCGCTGGTGTCGTTACGCGAATAGGCGGGATCGTCATCCACGACGGCGGGCCCTCGAACATCTTCCCGGACTGCTTTGATATGCAGGTATTCGCCATCCACCCAAAGATTTTCCGGACGGTCCAAGTAACATTGCGCCTCGTTATTACCGCCACCCCAACAGTTCACTTCCGTGCTCCACTTGGCCCCATCCAGCGCCGCACCGGCAAATTCGTCCTGCCAGATTAGGCAATAGCCATTGCTGCCCGCCGGCGTGATGCATTGACTAACCGCCCCACTGGAGGAGGAAGAGCTGCTCGAAGAGGAGCTGCTGCTGGAGGAGGAACTGTTGCTCGATGATGAGGAACTGCTGCTCGAGGAAGAACTGTTACTTGAGGAAGAGCTGTTACTTGAGGAGGAGCTGGTTGACGAAGAGCTGCTGCTTGATGAAGAGCTACTGCTGCTCCCCGGCCCGCCGGAGGAACTGTCCGAGCCGCAGCCAAAGACANNCCACCAAAACGGAGCCGAGCTTGGCGGTTGGCAAATGGGTGATAGGCATGGTCGAACCCCTTTTTATGATTTGGTATTCGATGACGTGAATGGAAAGTTGTGGTCGATAAAAATGACCGCGCTCAGTATCGCCCCGCCCCTAGGGGCCGTCGTCCCACCTGGCCCCGGTGTGTACCACTTTCCACAAAAATTTTGCTCGAGCTCATTTCCCGCGTCCAACCCATTGGCCCGTCAATGTGGCCCAGGTGCAACTGCATCGATTCTACGACTTCGGCTGAAGCCTGTCCCAGTGCCACTTCGCACCAAACGACAACTGGTCCTCGGCCGGTGCAATCGAGATACGCATCGAGCCACCCGTCGGCCGCGGTAAGGACGCGGTGGATTTGGTAGTTCCGCCTGGGGAAGCAATCGGGACACTCACTCTAGTGTGACGGAGTAAGTGGTTCAATCAACGAACGAGGCAGAGGTGTGCGCCGCCACTTCTCTCCTTTGGCCTCTCTTACAAAAATGCAGCTCTGGGCAAAGTCGATGTCCTGCACGCGTAGGCGAACCGCTTCCATCACGCGGAGTCCTGAGCCATACATCAGAGAGGCGAGCAACTTGTGGCTGCCGGCCATTTCCGCTAATAGGCGTGTGGCCTCGTCATGGGTAAAAACGGTGGGAAGGCGGCGCCCCCTGTTGGTTTTGGTGAAGTGAATCTCACCGATGTCCGTCTGCAGAAACCGTTTGTAGAGAAACACCACCGCATTCAGCGCCGTCTTTTGCGTGTTGATCGCAACATTGCGGTTGTTGGCCAAATGACTCAGCCAGGCTTCAATATGTCTGGCGTCCAGTGACTGCGGATGTTGACGATTGTGGAAGCGGATAAAGTCGAGTATCCAGGTGCAGTAAGTCTTCTCCGTCCTGTACGCCAAATGCCGCGCCCGCATCAATGCCCGCAGGCGATCCAAAAAACGCTCCGGCCTGGCCGGAAGGGGAATGGGTATATTGTCCATGGCAGTTCCTTTGCGTAGTGGGCTCGATCCAGCTGTGAGGTTAATGCGATGTTGCGAGGCATTTCAAGACCAAAACGTTTTGAGGGGCCGTGATTTATGCTGCTTTACGACAAAAAATAACTTTCGCTTCAAAATCAATCGCTTATAGACCGACCCCAAAGGCGGGATATGAGGCTCGGCGATCGTTTTGCAGGAATTGCAGACCAATACTTCGCGGCCTGCAGGCTTGACGAGGCGGGGCTTTGCAGGNNTTGGAGGCTACGATCTAAATGTTAAATGCCTATGAACCTTAAGCCGTACATATCTGCTGAAGTGATTGTTGCAATAGTGCCAGTTCTAGGTTTTTTGCTCTGGTCGACCGTCGTTTGGCCGAGCGCATTGTCAGAGATACTGTCCGGTAAATATTCAGGTTTTGGTTTGGTTTTGGCTATTTCTGTTCCTTCAGGTTGGATCGGTATCACGGGAATGCTTGTTACTGGACTAATCCTCGCGGCAGGTGACGGCATCGTTCCATCAAGATACCTTGTAATGCTGACCGTAGGTATACTGGCCGGCATTGCCTCTGGCTTAGTATTCTTCTTTAAAGTCTGGTGGCTTTCTTGGGTAATTATTCTACCCATAGCTGTTTCCATACATTTATTGTGGATGGCGTGTAACCGTGCCAAATCATTTAACAATGCGTAGCACTACACCGCCAAAAGCGGCGGTGGGACGCTCGTAAATTCGCGCCCGTGTACGCGGCGTTAGGCAAGTATGAAATTTCACGACTATCACTTGGAAGGCTATAAGGTTTCAGAACGCGGCGAAAAGATCGAATTGAATTTGGTCTATGGCTATGCTGGTAAAGAAACAGATGATAGCCAGATCACATTCCTCGGTGT
>DJFO01000165.1 GCA_002432555.1 Marinagarivorans sp. UBA5870 | reverse complement strand
GCGGGAGAGGGCCGGGGAGAGGGCCCAGGGCCGGGGAGAGGGCTCAAGGTGGGGATCACTCCCCCCCGCCGCGTCTTCCAATAAAAACCAACTCGCCTATTTCCCAAGGATTTCCCCCGTGAAAAAAATTCCGAATTTCCCCTGCGCTCTGAGTGCCGCCATAACCGGTTTGCTCCTGTCCGGCAGCAGCCTTGCGGCCGAAACATTCAAAATCGAAGAAGCGACCATCGAGGATATTCAGACCGCCATCCAGAAAAAACGCACTACCTGTGAGCAAGTCGTGCGAGCCTACATCGACCGCGCCAAAGCCTATAACGGCGTGTGCACCGCGCTGGTCACCCGAGACGGAGCCGAGGTGCCGGCGGTAAAAGGTTATGTGCGCGCCGGCGCGCCGCTGGCGTTTCCGACCCACACGGTAAAAGCGGATAAAATTTTTCCCGATCTCGCCCATTACCACGGCCTGCCTTTGGATTTTGGTCGCATGGAGCCCACGATCTCCGATCCCAGCGTATTTGCGCAAATGGGTATGCGGGTCGGCATTCCCGATGCGGGCCAATTGAACGCCCTGGAAACCTTGAATATTCGCGGCGAGCGCTCCATCACGTGCAAGGGTGCTTTTGACGCACACCCGTCCACCGGTCCTCTACCGGCGGAAGCGCCCGCCCCCTGCGAAAAATTTCGGCAGCAACCCGACGCGCTGGAACGCGCCGCCGAATTGGACGCCCAGTACGCAGCCAAACCCGACCTAAAAACCTTGCCCATGTACTGTGTGGTGACAGCGGTAAAAGATCCTTACGACACGCGGGATATGCGCACCACGGCCAACAACGACGTGAATTTTGCCATGGACGCTCCGCCGACGGACGCTGCCATAGTGGCGCGCCTGCGGGCCAAAGGCGCCATCATCTACGCGAAGTCCGTCGCTCACGAATTTAACGGCGGGCCNNCGGGCAACCCAGGCGGCGACGCCAAACCCGCGAGTAAGATAATAAGCGGCGGTCAGGGCATGGGCGCCTGGGCGGGTCAGCCGTGCAATCCCTATGATACAGAGCGCGTGCCGCGCGGCTCGAGCAGCGGCTCGGGTGTCGCCGTGGGCGCGAATCTGGCGACTATTGGAATTTGCGAACAATCCGGCGCCTCTTGCCAGGGACCCTCATCGCGCAACGGTATCTCCACATTACTCACCACAAAAGGCCTATTGCCGGACGGCGGCGGCCTTGGGTACCAATGGTTCAACGACCGCGCCGGTATACACGCGCGGACGTTGAAGGACGCGGTGAAAGTACTCGATGCGGTGAAGGATCCAATCCTCGGCTATTTCGATCCGGCGGATCCCTTTGCGGTGGTGCCTCCCGCGCTCATACCTGCCGCGCCTTATTTGAGCTTTGCGGTGGACGCGGCGCAACTGAAGAAAAACAAAAAACCGCTGCAGGGGATGCGAATTGCCATAGTGCGCGAACACATGGTGGCACCGACCCGCAATCACGAAACCATCAGCCGACAAATCGACGGAGAAATCAAAAGTGTTTTGCAAGCCCGGCTCGGTGCGGAATTGGTGGAAACTGTGGCCGAAGGATTTCCGGACGATCCCACAGTCCCCAATTTGGCATTCAGTTTCAATGACGCCCTCGCTGAACTTTTGCCGCGCCTCATACCGGAAATTTTCACCCGGCGCGACGAGCAGGGAGAACTGGTTTTCGCGGTGCCCGGTTACGACGTCACCTCTTATGACTATCTGGTGCGCCTCAGCCGCCGGGAAGCGCCACTGACAAACAAGGTGAATATAACGAATTTCGCCAACTTTGGTGCCCTGCCCTGCCGCCTCTGCCCCAACACCTTGTTCGAGTTGGATCGTTACCTCGCCGAGCGCGGCGACGCTCGCGTGAAGGACTGGGCGTCCTGGGTCGCCAATGCCAAATTCCGTGAGGACGCCTCTCGCGCCGGAGCGGAAAATTGGCTGAAATACTCGGGCACCACCGAGCCGGGTAAAGCCGACGCCCTTGCGCGCAGTTATGTCGCGCGCCTCGCGCTGCAGCGCCTGATGCTCGAAAATAAAATTGATCTGTTCGTCCACCCGGAAAACACGGTCCCCACGCCGAAGATCCAAGGGCCGAACGTTGGCAGCATCAGCCTCGATGGGATATCACCTTTTTTTCAGATTCCGCGCATCGCCGTGCCGGCCGGCATGACCGATGTGGTTTTTGAGCCACAATACGCGCTCAACCCTGAGAAAAACGACTATATTTCTGTGCTGCCACCGGAAATCAAACAAACCAAACTGCGGCATCCGCTACCGATTTCGCTGACGTTTTTCGCGGGGCAAGGTGATGAACCTAAGTTGATCCGTGTGGGCACAGCGTATGAAGCGGCGACCCAACACCGCAGGCCGCCACCTATGTTCGGGCCTGTGAGAGGCGGCAATGACCAATAAGAGTTTGAAGTGTCGATGACCAAGAAGAATTGATGAGTTATGCGCGGGGACGCCAACGAGAAATTCCGCGGGAGGCTGAAAAGGCTCCCGCGGAATAAAGTACTGAATAGCCGGAGCGGCCAGGGCCGCTCCGGCTCAGGATTAACCTGAACGATCTCCATTGTTGATGGCTTGCGATTCCGTCGCTTCGTCGGGGTCAGCTACAGGCTCGACGGGCGCGGGCTGCACGCCGGTGGAAAGGTAAGTTTCGAACACCTCTAAACGATCTGGCAGAAACACATCATTCAACGCGGGCGACAAGGGGAAGATGCCGCCGGCCGCGGTTTCGTTGACGTGGACGAAGAACGCCGATCTCGGCCAGCTCTGTCCCGGTCCAACAGCATCGGGCGCGGTAAGACCGAAGGCCTGCGGCTGATGGCAACCGCCGCACGTCATAGCGACCGCGCGATTGATTACCTGGGTAACCGTCAAGTCGCTGCGCACATTGTCGAGGCTGACGAGAATCCGGTCTTCAAACTCAGAGCCCTTGCTGAATTCGAAGGGTGGCAGGAAGAGGTTTTCCGTGATGGAGCCGTTGGCGTGACTTTCGATATTGTTGAAGCGATCGTCGTAGGGCGGCATGCTGATAAATGAAAGGCCTCCCACCAGCGACAGAACGTTGTTGCTGAACTGCCGCATGAACTCCGGATCATTGCGCATATCGAAAAACGAGGCCATGGGATTGTTCTTCACAGTCACAATTTTCAAGGTGCTGAAATTGTTCTCGGTGGAGATTTTGTATTCCTTCAAATTCCAGCCCTGGGCGGTATCCCTAAATTGGTTGGTGCGCACCTGTCCATTTTCGTCCGTGAAATTGTCGATATGGAACACCGGGCCCACACCAGCCGCCGGGAGACCGGTCAAGTAGAAGTCGCGCAATTTCTGACCGCGCTCCGCCGCGGAGTCGATACTGCTCAGCTCATGCCAGAATTGCGCGATTGGCTGGCAGCCCTGCTCGTTACCGGGCTGAGGATTGGCCATCTCCGCTTCAAAAATCAGCAGATTGCGTCCGCCCAAACTCTGGGGGAGAGCGAATATCATGCGCACTTCACCGCAATGCTCGTGCTGGGCGCGATCTCTCAAGTCGAGGCGGTTGACCATGGCAGTCGGAATATACCGGCTTAAAAACAGCGCCGGATCCGCAGCTTGGTCGGCCTCTGTGCGCCGACAATCCACCGGGTCACCCAAATGCGTGGTCGTACAGGGAATTGCGCCGGTGTTGAGCGAAGTGTCGGCGGAATTCTGCGCGTCCCACATGCGGGCGAAGAGCGTATTGCCATCAATGGGATCCGCCGGATTTTCCGCAACCAGCTGCTGGGCAAAAATATCGAAAACCTCAGCGAGGGAAATATTCGCCGCGTTCAGCGTCGCCTGATCGTGCACCAGCAGGGACCGATCTTTGTCGATTTCCGTATCGAAGCGGCTGATTTCCACCTCTATATTGCTGGTTTGCGTGGAGAGTGAATACACATAGGTTCCGCTCTCTCGATCGCGGAAGGAAAAACTGCCCGTGGCGCCGGCGACAGCGTTCGCCACCGGCTGGCCGTTTTCCAGCAAAACGCTGTTGGCGAAGGGCGATTTCCAACTAACCGTATAGGTACCTGTCACGGTGTTGAGCGATCGCGTCTCCAACGAATACTTGACGTATCGTTTGAAATCGGTGAACGCACTGCAGTTGCCATCCGCATCGCACTGGCGCAGGCGCCAACCGAAGTGGCCTATGTCGGAGTTCATAAAACCCCACGTAGTACTCGTGGTCGTGAAACTGGAAAGCAGCTCGATCGACTCACCGTTATCGTCCAGCCGATGCTGTTCGATTTCGTAGTGCGCCGCGTCCGGCACGGGCTGCCAGAAAAATCCTCCGCTCAAGGTAGTTTCCACGGGACTGGGATCATCGAATACAGGTACCGCCATATTGGCGATGGCCGCATCGACACAGTCCGGAAAGGCAAAACTGCCCACGTTCGAGCCTGCCAAGCCGAATTTAACGCTGGCGCCCGGTTGCAAAACGCCGTTCCAAGGCGCATTACCCAAGGTCACCGGGGCGCTCGTACTCAGTAAAACGCTCTCCCAATTGGATTGGATGGAGCCGTTCACCTGGCCGAGTTGCACCGACCACTGACTCGTCGGTTGGGATTTGTTATTCGTAACCGTGTATTCGACCTTAAAACTCGTATCCGTGATATGGCTCGAGGCGGCACTGAGACTACACTCGACGGCAAGCGCGTCCGGATTGAACAATAAAAAAGGTGAAACAACGAAAATACTGCGCGAAAATCTGAATTTCTTCACGATACTCACTCCTAAAAAATGAATGACACTGCTTCATAGGCGCGACATCCATGGTCATGATCTTGACATCCACGCATGGCGGTCCGTGCGGCAGTAACCTCTTTGAAAATAATCCGTTCGAAAACGATCTATCCGAAAACGATCGATTCGAAAACGATCGATTCGAAAAAAATCAAAATGAGGTTAAGCCTGCAAAACCAATGCGCCGCAGCTGCAAAATATGCGGCTCCTGCCGGCACCGGAGCCGCATGTACAACAGCAAACAAAATGTCCTTTTGATCCATGGACTCCGAAACGCGGTGCTACCAACAACGAGCCCCAACGCCCACCATGAAACAGCCGTGTCATAAGAAAGGTGAAAAACCACTTCACCATAAAGTGTTAATTAATGGGTTAATTAACACTGTGAGCAATGTAACAGTCTGAGAAACTTTATGCAAAGCATTACACAGCGATAAAAACGACATTCTCCATTAATTAATTATATTGCCGCGTTTGCGACAAACAATTATACGATTCGATGAAATAAAAAAATGGAAATGAAATTGCGCCGCAAATGAAATGCACGCGCGCGCGTGCACGCACATACCAGAAATTAAATTCGTTAGCCTGCAAACACACCAACCGGGTACCCGCCAAGCAGAAAAAATTCACGAGCCGTGGTAGAGCATTGCGCGCCTTAGAGCCGGTTATGGGCGCAGCTCGACCGCGCGATCAAATGGCGATTTCGCTGGCGAAAACGGCAGAAACGCAAAAAGGGGCCTCTGATTGAGGCCCAATGTCGCGAGGGCGAGGGTTACGGAGATTTTATGCTAGGGTAGCAACTCCACGCGCACGGAGTTTACGTCGTCGTTCAAATCGCCGATAAAACCTTCGTCGGCGGTGAATACGCCGCTGGCGCCGGTAAAGTCGCTATTGGTGAAAAACGTGACTTTGTAACCGGGCGGGACTGTGACCGAGGATATTCCGGCGTCCTGCTTGTTGGGATCGAACCAGGAGTCTGGGCCGGCGCGTGCGGTAATATCGGCGGGGCGGTAATCACCGACGTCCAGCTTTACCGAAGCCCCTTGGAAGTCGGCGTCACCAAACACCGTAATACCCTGTTGTGCCGGCAAAGGTGCGGGCTGCTCGCCAAAAATCGCGCCCTTTTCCACCGAGTAGAGGTGCCACAAGGTATCCAGATCGCTGCCGGTCCACTGCTCCCATATGCCGGGCGAATAATTACCGCTGCGCAGCAGCTGGTCCAGGGCGTCGACTATATTGCCACCGCCCACGGTGAAATCTTCTTCCAACCATTTCAGGAATGCGCCCACCACGCCGTAACCTTCGACGTAGTGCTTGCCGTAGCGATAATTTTCCAAAGTCCAGCCCTGCGCCGCATTGCGCAGGCCGTAGCTGTCGCGCACGTAATCCGCTATACCCTCGACCAAATAACCAGGCGTATTGCCCGTATAGGCCTGCACCAGATGCATTCCCTCGTGAATGACCACGTCGGTATCATTGGGATTGTTGAGCATATGCGAGCGCATGTAGGACATTTCGTTGCCTGCGGCGCCGGCGATATCGCTGATGTCGGCAACCTTGAACAACACGGTTTGCGGCGCATTGGGGTTGAAGCGGGCCACCAACTGCGGGTAAATCGTATGGAAGGTGCAGATCATGTTCTGGAGAATTTGATTGTCGAAAGCGCCTTCGACCGTCACCACCAGATTAAAACCGCTGCTCTCGTCGCAAGCCGGTACCGGATCGTCGCCGTTGAAACGGAGGTTATCGACGACCACTGGCGCAGACGCGAAGGGCAAATTGAGCACAACCTTAAAGGTGAGGTCCGCGTAGGTTTGTTTCAACGAATTTTGCAGGTGCGCGGCCACCGGAATTTTTAGAGTGTGGAATGAACCTGCGGGCAAGCCTGCGATGCTCGCTTCACCCACCCATTGGGTATGAAATCCCAGGGTGTGGCTGCTAACGAATACCTGAGCCTGCCCCCAGTTCGGTACCATCGGCAGGCGAATATCCAACGCCAGTTCGTCCGTGACCCGCGTGAAGGTGGACAAAGGCGCCGAAACCAGCTCAGTGTAGGAAAATCCGCTCAGACCCAAGGCGCTCATGCCTTCGGTATGCAAAGTAGAAAGTGTGCGTGTGCCGGCAGATGCGGTCCAGTAACTCAGTGACTCGAAGCCGAGAACCTGTTCTTGAGACTGTGCCGCCGCGTCGCCGAACATAAACGCACCGATGAATGCGCACAGAGATTTTGGCGAGAATACCGACGTAGTCAGATGCTTTTTCATGGCGTAACTCCTAGTGCAATACCGCGCCTGTACAGCGGGCGCGGTGAAATCTGCTGTTGAGGATTTGGATTTTCCGGGTCCGCGACTCATCTGAAAGAGCGACCGGAGCGCCTAAAAAAATGAGGCGCGAACAATTGAAATCCACCAACCTTTCTGGTTAGCGCGTTAATGGTCGCCCAGATTTATTGCAAAATAAAGAACCGTCGCACGTACATTTTTTGTACTCGCGACAATTAAATCGTTTGATTTCAGTATTTTTCTTGTCTGCACAGGGAATATAAAGGCCGCATTATATTTTCTAATGGGTACCATAGCTATTTATGTCTGTACCCTCGACGGGTGCCGCTCTATGCTGCGATCGCACATTGAACGGAGTTTATGGGAGTTGTGATGTAACCACTTTGGAGCGACCCGGAACCGGGTAATTACACAACCGCAGCGCCTTGGCGCGAGCGGATTTTTGTGTCCGAAAAATATGGAGCTCGACTCGGTATTGAGTATCGGTTGTGCGAGATGTTTCACTCGAAGCCTTCGATGCACTCGAGAAAAACCCCACGCGGCAAAAAAACACCCGTGCAGGCCGCAGGTGGTGCGTTGAGGACTGAGAGGTGAGAGCTGAGAGCTGATGGCTTAGAGCTGAGAGCTGAGAGCTGAGNNGCTTAGAGCTGAGGGTTGGGAGCTGAGGGCTAAGAGCTGAGAAAGCCACGGTCTACTGTTTAAAAAGTCAGCCTGTATTACGGATCAGAGCCCATCTCAGTGTAGGCGCGCAGCACCTCGACCACTTCAATAGTGTAGGACTGGTACCATCTTGTACGACCGGTCTTTTGAGCCAGTAAATGTTCGGGATCATTTTTCCAGCGCTGGATCGATGCCTCGTCTGGCCAGTAGGAAATGGCGACTTCCTGATTTCCCTCGCTGACCGTGATAAAATCGAGACAGCCGTATAAGGCAAAGGCGCGCTCGCGCATGCGCGCGGCCGCCAGACTATATTCCTCATCCAGTTTTGCCAAAGTGGCTTTGAATATCACCGCCAGCATTTTGATCTTCTCCGGTAAAAAATGACCCGCTAATATAACCGACCGCCCGCCAAAGGCACACCTCAATCCGAATGAACATGCGCTGATGGAAACGATGGTCGCACCCTCGCGAGCATCGGATATTTGCCCTCGGGCGGGTGGTTGTGAGAATTCCTTCCGGAGGAGTCGTTGAAGTCGTCAAACGATTCCGGGACAAGGTCTTAGGTTTGAATGCTGCTGCCAACTCCCTGGCCTTGCGCGGGCCGCCCTCTCCCCCACCCCTGCGCGGGCCGCCCTCTCCCGCGCGCGGGAGAGGGG
>DJFO01000180.1:2857-2993 GCA_002432555.1 Marinagarivorans sp. UBA5870 | reverse complement strand
GCGACATGCTGAAAGTCGTGACCAGGCGCCAGCCGACCGAGCAGGAGCTGGCCGACTGCCTGTTCGCCTGGACCATCGCCAAGCATGTGAAGTCCAACGCCATCGTCTATGCCAGGGACGGCGCGACGGCGGGCAT
>DJFO01000180.1:0-2801 GCA_002432555.1 Marinagarivorans sp. UBA5870 | reverse complement strand
CTTCTTCCCCTTCGCCGACGGCCTCCTGGCCGCGGTCGAGGCAGGCGCGACCGCGGTCATCCAACCCGGCGGCTCCATCCGCGACGACGACGTCATCGCGGCAGCCGACGAGGCGGGCCTGGCAATGGTGTTCACGGGCATGCGTCATTTCCGGCATTGAGGGGCGGGGCAAAGAGGGCGCAGCTGGACCGGGCGGTCATCATCGACGATGCGCGCCCGATCAAGCCGAAGCGAAACCGGAGATAATATCTGCCTATTTCATTCCGGTTATTATGCCTTGCGCGCCAATGCCGCCAGCAAGATACCAAGCATAACCCATTTCTGTCGCTTGCGGCCCAAAGAAGGCGCCCGAAAATTCACCGGTCGCGGAAATTTGATTGCCTGCTACTGAAGTTAGCGTGCCGGAAAAACCGGGGCCGCCCGATGTAATTGTGCCAGTGCCTGAGTAGGAACCGAAGTTGACAGGTGGCTGGTTCAATCCCGCGCCTACAAGATTGAGGGTTGTGGCGACGGTCCCAGCTCCGAAATTTGCGGAGAAAGTGGCGGTGCTGTTAGCCTGCAAGCTAAGAGGCGTAGAACGCCCCGGTGCGAACGCGGTCCCGCCTAGGCTGGTTTGATATGTTGCGGAGCCGCTCTTGGGCATATCGCTGACGATAGTGGGAACACCAGAGACAGCGAAATATAGGGATTGAACCCCATTTTGGATATGGTTCCAACTGCCTATCGCCGTGTAACTCAAAGCAACGCCATTCACGACAGGAGCCGTGACAGAAAAGCTACCTGAGCCGCCGAAAAGGACCACGGTGTTGGGTGGAGGGGTAAAACCGGGAGGAGGGGTGGCCGTGCTACTAAATGTGTCCGTCGTGCCATCCGGGGCGGTCAAGGTGTAGCTGTCACTGGACGCCGTGTACGCTATGACAACGCCACTACCGTATTTTTGACTCGAGTAACCAGCAGACTGGCTATTGGCGAAGGTGAAATGAATAGCGGCGCTTTGAAAGGTCTGATTGCCGGATAGATTAGCGAGTTTGGTGTATGTCGGCGCCGGTGTGCTCGCCACACTGCCACCTCCTCCACACCCAGAAAGCAGCAGGCCGAGCACCATCGCCGAGCCACCGAGACCCCACCGTTTCATTTCAAACCTCATCGTATATTTCCTTCGCTTCAAAAGGCCGCGGAAACCCCAATTTCTGCGGCTATTCTGGAATAGTCGTAGAGAGTGAGGGTGGAGCGGTTCCGCTCATAGAGTACCCGCACCACAGGAGCCCATGACCCGAGCCGCAGCATGCGAAAGGTGCCACCCAGATTGGCGGTAAAGCGGTCGTCGACACGCCTGACGGGCAACAGGAACAGGCGCTTGTCCGCTTCCAGATGGCTGTAGCCTAGCCCCAGCACGAAGGTGGCCCTGCCTGTGTCGCGATAGAGGAAACCGCTGATGCCGCCGCTCGCAGTGGAATAACCAGGATCGTTTGCACCTTGGCGGGCACCGAAGAATTTTACTCCGCCGCCAAGCCGCGCCGACATGGCGTGATCGAGGCCAATACCTAGCGAGTAGTTCCCGCCGTCCTCGAAGTCGTTGCGCTGATTGTCGACATGGGCATAGCCGCCGTCGAGCCTTAGTTGGCTGCGTGCGCCAAGAGGGTGCTGCCAGCTTCCGGTTGCAGCGACCGAGCGGGTATAGGGTTGGCGGCCATACCAGCGCCATGCGGGTCCTACCAGAACCTGAATCTTGTTCTTGCCCGCGTAGATTTCGGGGCCAAGTTGCGGCGAGAGGATGATGTCGTTGAAGTTGTGCTCACGATAGAGATTGGCTTGCCCGGATAGTTGCGCGACAAAATTGAGGCGAGGAGCCAACTGCGCACGAATAAAGCCCTGCCCGCGCAAGGCGAGCCCGACGCCAGAGCGAGTCTGCGCATCAGGATTCAGGCTGAAATCGCCGATCACCGTGCTAAGGCTAGACGCGCGTGTCGCACGGTTGACGTTGTTGTCTGGTGCGAAAGCGATCTCGAAGCCACCGCCAATTCTGCGACGGGCATCGAGCGCATTGGCATAGAAACGCACGGTCTGGGCGACATCGGGCGGCAGTCCGTCAGCGGCAGCCGCTCGCAATTCGCGCTGCGCGGTGGTGGCTTCGCCGAGCAGAGCGGCCATGCGCGCAAGCTCGAGCCGTACGCGCGTGGCGTGTGGGTTCTCATCCAGTATCCTGCGGAATTCTACAGCCGCCTCACGATAACGGTGCTGTTGGTCGGCGAGCATCATGCCCAGCCGGAAGCGCGCTTCAATGCGCAGTTGAATATCGCCATGCTCCGAAAGCGCGCGATAAGCGTCCTCGGCGGTTTTGAAATCGCTATGGTCGCGTGCAGTATCGGCAAATGTGAACAGTTGTGTAGCGGTAAGGTTACGCGTCACTGCACTCTGCGTCTGTGCCGGAGTGTCAGCCTGCGTTTGCTGTGCGAAGCACGCGTACGGCCAATACAAAATGACCCACAACAATTGCCCAAACCGGAATATTTGCATGATTCCCCGTGTACATGCGCCTGCCAAATGTTTGTGATTTTATATTGCGGAGTATTGTTGCGACCCGGTCCGCTCCGATTCAGATCGGGTAGACCATTTCATAGCTTGAGGGAACACAATAAAAATTGGGACCGAGTGCTGAAATCATATTTGCTGCTGAACGAACGTCAACTTGGCCTCGTTTTAGCCCAGAACGGACAGTCCTGTTCCGGCCGAAATGCTCCGCAAGCGGTCCGCTTCCACCGCCCCCCTGTCCTACACCCCCCAAACCATGCCAAACTCCC
>DJFO01000117.1 GCA_002432555.1 Marinagarivorans sp. UBA5870 | reverse complement strand
AGAACACCGAGGTTGTTGGATTTTTCCAGATAGGCAGCTTCGGCGAGAGGATGGGAATCCGTGTTAACCGGCGCGAAATGAAATTGTCCGCCGAAGGATAAGATCTCTTCTTCTACTTCTTCTTCGGCATGCGTATAGGCTGCAAAAACTTCACCTTGGTAAGATTCGGCGACTGCGACTCCCGATGCGAGCGACGCGGCCAACAAGGCGACTACCATTTTCTTGTTCATCCTAAAACTCCTTTTAATGTTGGTTTTCCTCGGTATCCCCCAAGGATGCCGAGGCGCGGGCATTATAGACATAGGCTGCCCGAGTGTCACTCGGCACGCAGGGATTTTTCGATTTGCCTATCGAGGAAAAACTCGGGTTACACCTTAAACATCCACACCCGCGCCAGATTGGGCGCCACCTTGGGCAGCGTCTCCTGGTCCAATAGTTGGAGACCCTGGGCGAGGGCAGCGGTCAAGTCATTCGCGGGCGTTTTTTCCAAATAAAGCTGCAGCTGCCGCTTGAGCTTATCGATGTGATAAATGATTTCCTGCATCATCAAATAAGCTTCTTCAACCTCTTTGTAGGCGTGGGCCAATTTTTCCTTGCCCACCTGGTCGAGCCAGCGCATATAGGCGTCGTTGATGATGCCCGATTGGGCGATCGACATGCTGATATGGATGATCGCGTTCTGCAGACCGGAAAGCTTAGGGTCGTTGTGGCGAAAGCCGACGGCATTGGCGATATCGCTGCTGATGTCAACGCAGCGAGAAATGTAGCGGTTGCGCGCTTGTACAGCGGCTATGGCGTCCGGCGCAAGCTCTGCTGGAATCGCGTGTTCGCGGACTTCTGGCAATTCCTTTAACACCATAATCAAATGTTTTGCGGCAAGACCAAAACGACTGTGTTGGTTCATTTGTACGATCGGCATCATTTCGCGCATTGACCGGCCGAATGGCTTGAAGTGTTTGTTGAAAATGGCATTGACGCTGTCGAGCAAATTTAACAGCTGCCCCTCGTGGCCGAGTTGGGAGCCCAATCTGCTGCGGGGATAGCCGGTGCCGTCGAGATTTTCATGGTGTTCCAGAATGGCTTTCGCCACTGTGGCGCTGATGCTCGGCGTTTCCTTAGCGATATTAAATCCGATGACAGGATGCGACTGGATTTGTTTCCATTCTTCCAAAGTGAGGGCGCCGGTTTTATTGAGAATTTCGCCATTGATGTGCACCATGCCTATGTCGTGGCAGAGCGCGGCCAAAAAAAACTCCCGGGCGTTGATCATATTGGGGGGCAGCTGGCGAATCAGTATGGCGCCTAGCCAGGCGCAAAACATCGCCTGCTCGAATACCACGGGCATCAGCAGTGACAACACCGTCAATTTCTGCCGCAAGAGGGGAAACTGGCAGAAGTATTCGCAATGATTTTTCAATTCCGGCACGTCAGTCAAATTCTTCGCGATGATCGCCGTGCTGGGATTGCTGGTGAGAAACACTTCAAAGCACTCGAACAGCACTTTCGGGTTGAGCTCGTTTTCGATCACCACCGAATGTTCCAGAGGCTTGAGTAGCTTGAACCGGGTGATCTTCTCCACCATCGCCGGGTTTATGCGCGCCCCTTTTTTGATGAGGATCTGACCCTGCGCGTTGCGGATGTCGTCGGCGGCTGCGACATCCTGAACTTCATTGACTTGCGCGAGATGGGCGGCATAGGCATCCATATAATCAAAGGTTCCTCACGGCGGAATCGAAGGAGCGGGACGAGTCTGTAACGCGCGAAAAAGGCAGTCCCTTATTTTCTCTTTCGCAATAAGCCGGGTGTATAGGCGCCTGTAGGCAGTATAGACGGCTTTGATGCAGAAGCTAATTTCCGTGCCGCCGTACGTCCGGCGCCGTTGGGCTGCCTCCCGCGCGGCGCGGCGCGAGCGTCTAAGCTGAAAGTGGACTTTTCAAATCTCGCTGGGCCCATTTAAAAGGAGGGGATATATGCAAACCGGTTGGCAAAAGTGGCTGATGATCTTTGGCTGTATTTGGGGAAATTCGGCTTGGGCCGGTCAGGGCGTCGGGCAGGTAACCGTAGTGCAGTTGGCCATGCATTCAAAAATCGCCGTTTTCTCTCTCGATGGCGAACACACATCGCGGCCTCGCTGCAACGATACCAATCGTTTTGCCGTGCATTTGGACGAGCCCGGCGGAGAAGTCATGTTTAATGCCCTGCTCGAGGCAAAACACCGCGGTTATAAAGTGCGGGTCATCGGTGATGGGACCTGCCGTAATGAATGGAAAGCCGAGGACAGTAAAATTCTCGTGTTGGAATGATCACTCGATATAAACCGCGCGGAAATCATTGACATTGGTGCGGGTCGGGCCGACAACCAGTAAGTCGCCCAGGCGGGCAAAAAAGCCATAGCTGTCGTTGTTCGCCAGCGCGGCCGGCAGGCTTAAGCCAAGCGCCCGCGCCCGGGTGAGGGTGTCCGGCGACAAGTGCGCGCCGGCGTTATCCTCCGAGCCGTCAATGCCGTCGGTATCGGCGGCGAGCGCGTAGATCCCCGACTGCCCGCGCAGACTCGCGGCGAGTGCGAGCAGGAATTCGCTGTTGCGTCCGCCCTTGCCGTATCCCTCGTCCCCGATCGTCACGGTCGTCTCCCCGCCGGAGAGAATCAGCACCGGGGCGGCGAAGGGGCGGCCGCGCGTGCGCACCTCGCGGGCGATCGCCGCATGCATCAGNNCAGGAATTCGCTGTTGCGTCCGCCGCGCCCCGCGCCGCGGACGCTCACCGAAGTTTCGCCTCCCGAGATCATTACGCAGGGGCGGCCTGCGGGTTCGCCGTGCAGCTGAATTGATCGAGCTATGCCTGCAACCACCTTGGCCACTTCACGCGCTTCGCCTTCGATAAAGTCGCCGAGCAACAGGGGAGTCACCCCNNGCGCAGTGCATGCATAGGGGTGGCCAGAAGTTGGAAAGGGCCCGTGCGCAGTTGTCCCGGTTTCGGAGTTTCCGAGGCAGGATTTTCCAACCAGTTCCGAACGCCGGCAGAAATCGGGACGCGATAACGTTCCAGCAGGGTCAGTGCCTCCGCTGACGTTGAAGGATCGGCAACGGTTGGTCCGGAACCTATCACGCTCGGATCGTCCCCAGGGACGTCGGAAATCGCCAGCGTCGTCACATCGCCACCGCACAATGCGGCCAGACGTCCGCCTTTGATGGCGGAAAGGTGTTTGCGCACGCAGTTGAGTTCTTCGATGGTCGCGCCGCTGGTGAGTAGTGCGCGGGTGATCTGTTGTTTTTCCACGAGATCAAGACCCGCGGCCGGTAGGGCCAACAGTGATGAAGCACCGCCAGACAGAAGAAAAAATACCTGTTCATCCGCTCGCCGTTGGGCGATCTCGTCCAGAATGCGCCGCGCGGCAGCGAATCCCGCGGCGTCGGGCACCGGGTGTGCNNATGGCCGTAACGGGTGATGACCAGACCGCGCACCTGCCCCTGCCAGTGATCTTCAAAGACTCGCGCCATGGCCGCGGCAGCTTTGCCGGCCCCCACTACCAGAGCTTTACCCTTTGTAATCGGCGGCAGTGCGGGAGGCAGGCACTGTGCCGGATGTGCCGCCGCCACTGCGACTTCAAAGAGGCACCGCAAAAAT
>DJFO01000299.1 GCA_002432555.1 Marinagarivorans sp. UBA5870 | reverse complement strand
CGTTTTGAAGACGGCGGACTGGTCTGACATGATGTTTCCGTGAATCAATGGGCGGTTGGAAGGGCAAGCTGGGTGCGACGGTTAAAAAACGTTCGCGCATTATACTGATGCCTCCATAGCTTGCCCATAGCAGTCGAATGCTTGTTTTGCGCCGTTTCGACCCAATTGTGGGGCCGGATGGCAGACGGATGGGACACGGATGGCAAAAAGGAACCGGAGTGGTTCGTTCAATTTGAGAGTTATATGGCAAAAAATCCAATCTATAAAGTGATCTTTTACAACCAGAACCAAGTCTACGAGATCTACGCGCGCGCGATCTATCAAAGTGAGATGTACGGGTTTATCGAAATCGAAGAATTTGTTTTTGGCGAGCGCAGCCAGGTTCTGGTGGACCCGGCGGAAGAAAAGCTGAAGACCGAATTCGCCGCGGTCAAACGTTCCTACATACCCCTGCATTCCATAGTGCGCATCGACGAAGTGGAAAAAGAAGGTATGGTGCGGGTGACCGAAGTCAAGAGCGGCGAAAAAGCCACTCCCATACCGTTCCCCACCCTCATTCCCAAGGGCGACTGATGTTGCATCACAAGGTCGCTGGCACGGGCGCGCCTCTGGTGATCATTCACGGTCTCTTCGGCTCGCTGGAAAACGTCGGCGCCCTTGCCCGGCTGCTCAGCCGGGATTTTACGGTCTATTCGTTCGACTTGCCCAACCACGGGCGCTCGCCGCACAGCGCCGGAGCCGATCTCGCCTATATGGCGGGCGCGGTTTTGGAAACGACGAAGCAACTCGGGCTCAGCGAGGCCTTCTGGGTCGGGCATTCCCTGGGGGGCAAAGTGGCGATGGAGGTGGCTTTGCAGTCTCCGGCGGTGGCGAAGGCGCTGGCGGTGATTGATATAGCCCCGGTCGCTTATCCGCCCCGCCATGACGACGTTTTTAATGGTCTGCATGCGATCGACCCCGCGGCGCTGAACAGCCGTGCGGAAGCGGAAACCATACTCGAAAGACACGTGGCCGACGCGCCGGTGCGCACTTTTTTACTGAAAAATCTCACGCGGGAGAGCGACACCTTTCGCTGGCGCATGAACTTGGCCGACCTGGCGGACCAGTATCCCCGGCTGATCGACGCAAATCGGGATGGGCGCTTTGCAGGGCCTGTGCTGTTTCTCAAGGGCGCGGACTCCAACTATCTGAAGCCTGCGCACCGGGAAGCCATTTTGCAGAAATTTCCCAAAGCGGAAGTCAAAATCGTGGCGCAGACCGGCCATTGGCTGCACGCGGAGAAACCGGAGCTTACAGCGACTCTAATCAAAAAATTCCTCCAATCGGTTGAGGACGACCAGTCCCGGGAGAGGCCCCATGGCGAGAGCAATAATTGAAAACCTTATGACGGAATTGCATGAGCGGTTCGGCGAGCTGGAGTCGAGCCCGCAGCAGGAGAGATTGTTGGCGGACCTCCAGGCTCACGTGCACACTCTCGGTGAGGATGGGGTCGGCGATCCGACGCCAGTGGAAACCGTCGAATTGATGCTGGAAAACCTGGGCGGCAATCATCCGCGAATCGCAGCGGTGTTGCGCGAGTTACTTGACACTCTAAAAAATATGGGCGTTTAATGCCCGCATAAAAAAAGACCGACCCAATTCGAAACAAATTGGGTCGGTGGTGAAGCGGGATCTGCGAAAGTCGTCGCGTTACTTTCTCAAATTTCGCAATCCGAAGGTGAGCTTGGTAAATCGCACAGGAGTTGGTCCAATGGACCATAAGCTCGAAGTGCACTATAACTATTCGTTACCCGGGCAACACCTAAGATCGCTGCGTTTTGTGAAGCACTTAAAAATAATTAAATTGAAACCGGTTACCAACAATGGTTTTTCTGAACCGCTTCGGCCGCAGGGCCGTTTGAGGACGTGCTTTGAATCATAAATCAGATAACGCGCATGTGGCGCATTTCCCGGGAGACCCGCGTACCGGACCTGGCGCAATGGGCAATCTTTCTATTGATTGCGCAGTATTCGGACTGCATCTCGGGCGGTTAAAGGTGCTTGCGGTTAAATACGGGCAGGGCCCGCACACGGGGCATTGGGCGCTGCCGGGCGGGTGGGTGCACATAGCCGAAAGTATCGACGACTCGGCGGCGCGGCATCTGCGAGATCTCACGGGTCTGGATCATATTTATCTGGAGCAGCTGCAGGCTTTCGGCCGGCTCAATCGCGTCCCCGGCTCGCGGATCGTCACTATTGCCTATTACGCTCTGGTGCGCCCAGAGGATTACGAACTGGTGATCGGCAACACCACATCCGATGTGCAGTGGCGCGATGTCAATGAACCGCTCGAGCTTATTTTCGATCACGAGGAAATTCTGCAGTGCGCGCTCCAGTCCCTGCGCCACAAAGTTCGCCATGAACCTATCGGCTTCAATCTGCTGCCGCAGAAGTTTACGCTCCTGCAGTTACAGGAATTGTACGAAGCCATCCTCAATGTAAAACTCGACAAGCCGAATTTCCGGCGCAAGATGTCCAAGATGAAACTGCTCGTTCCCTGTGGCGAAAAGCAGCAACACGTCGCGCACCGGGCAGCAGAACTTTATCGTTTTGACGAAGAGATTTATCAGCGTCTCTGCGAGCAGGGTTTCACATTCGAAATTTGATCGCGGCCAAGCGGGGGGTGTAAGTACGCCGAACGCCGACGCGGCAAGAAAACCCAGCTAATGCCGGCAGAATTCCCCGTGCGGGAATTTCTGCCGGCGGCCGCCGCGTCGGGCGCCAACCCGTGGACTTTTGCGTGGGCTTTTTTGCCGCTTCAGCCCTTGGCTTGTTGCAACGCCTGGCGCACGGAAGCCAGCTTGACGCAGAGGACAAAGACTTTCATAGCCGTGTCCACCTGCGCAACCGTGGGTACGGTGGGCGCTATGCGGATATTCTGGTCCTGCGGATCTCTGCCGTAAGGATAGGTGGCGCCGGCCGGCGTCAGTTTTACGCCCGCTTCGCCGGCCAATTTAACCACTTCCTTCGCCAGACCCGGGCGTGTATCAAAGGAAACAAAATACCCGCCGTCCGCCGATTCCCACGTGCCGAGGTCATTATCACCGAAGGCCTCGTTGAGGTGTTTCAGCACCGACGCAAAACGCGGCTTGATAATAGCGGCGTGCTTTTGCATGTGTTCGTTCAGGCTGCCGGGTGCCGCAAAAAATTTGACGTGGCGTTGTTGATTTACCTTGTCGGGGCCGATGGTCAAAAAGCTGATGACTTTCTGGAAACCCTTCAGGTTGGCGCTGCTGGCGCCCATGAATGCTACGCCGCTGCCCGCATGGGTAATTTTTGAGGTGGAGGCAAATTGCAAAACCGAATCCTGCGTGCCGAGCTTTTCACACAGCGCAAAAATATTCGCGAGTTTGGGCGGCGTACTGGACAAGTCATGGATCGCGTAGGCGTTGTCCCAAAAAACGCGGAAATTGCCGCTGGCGATTTTTCCGAGAGCAGCGATGCGCTCGGCCGTCGTTTCATCGTAAACGACGCCGCTTGGGTTGGAATATTTGGGCACACACCAGATGCCTTTAATGCTGCGATCGCTTTTGATGAGTTGCTCCACCTGGTCCATATCCGGACCGGTGCTGCTCATGGACACGTTGATCATCTCAATGCCCATTTGCTCGCAAATAGCGAAGTGCCGGTCGTAGCCGGGCACCGGACAGAGGAATTTCACCTTGCCCTCTTTTTGCCAGGCGCTTTCCGGTCCGGTGAGGCCGAAAAAATAAGCGGCCATGACGGCCTGGTGCATCAGCGTAAGGCTGCTGTTGCCGCCGGCGAGGACATTGGCCGCCGGCACACCCATGATCTGTTCGCCGAGGGATTTGATTTCCGGCAGGCCATCCAGTCCGCCGTAATTGCGGGTATCGATTCCCGAGTCGCTCTGGTAATTGCCCTTTAGGATACCGTCGAGGGCGTCGGAGAGGTTGAGCTGCTCGGCAGAGGGTTTGCCGCGGGTCAAATCCAGGTTCAGGTTCTGCGCCTTGATGCGGGCGTAGTCCTCGGCGAGCTCCCGCTCCCATTGTTGCAGTTGTGCTGAAGTCGCTTGATTGATTTGCAAGGTCATGTCCTCCGGCTTAGGGTTGTGAGGTGCAATTGGATTCTGCCCTCAGGCAAACGATTTAATATTCCGCCGCGCAACACGGCTTTGGTCGATCCCATCACCCATGCTGCGGTCCAGCTGGTCCTCCGCCCGGGACTGAACCCCGAGGTGTCGCGGGGGAGGGGGGAGCCTCCTGGTCCTCTAAGGCCCCGGGACCCTCGGCCCTCCAGGATCTGTCCCCCGAGGATCGGATCGCCGCGTCGCGGGCCGGCATACACCAGTCGCGGGCTGGAATACACAAAAGGGCGGCATCATAACAAAAGGACTACCAAAGCAAAACGGCGCGATTGATAGGCGGGCGTCGCGACCGGGACAAGTCGCCCCGGTGAAATCCTGGCGCGCCCTGTCGCCTAGGGGAGGTTGGCCAGGAGCTCCTGCAAGCGTTCAGGGCGCACCGGTTTAACCATGTGATGGTCAAATCCAGCCGCCCTGGCCATTTCTATATCCCTTTCCTGACCATAGCCCGTGAGGGCAATCAACACCGCTTGCGCCGTTTCCCGCTGCGCGCGCAACTGGCTTGCCAGCTCGTAACCGTTTAAGCCGGGTAAGCCAATATCCAGGACAAACACTTTTATCCGGCTGAGCTGCTCTTCGGCCAGCAAGCCGGCGGCGTCGTTCTTGACGATAACCTCGTGACCAAAGGTCCGCAGCACGGCTGCCATCAATTCGGCCGCGTCCGCGTTATCGTCGACAATCGCCAGGGTGAGCACTTTGGCGTCCTCCGGCAACCGAAAGAGGTCATCGCCACTACCGGCGAGATTGTCCGACTCCGCAATGCTGGGAAGGTAGACGGAAAATGTGCTGCCTTTTCCCGCCCCTTCGCTTTCGACTTCGACCCGTCCGCCGTGCAGCGCGACCATCGCATGGACCAATGCCAAACCGAGGCCGAGGCCGCCTTGGGCGCGGTCGGGCGTGCGCTTGGCCTGCGTAAACAAGTCGAACACGCGCGGCAGAAGATCCGACTCTATGCCAATTCCATTATCGGATACGACAAGTTTGATCTCTCCCTCAAGCACGTGCAGTTCAACGGTTATCTCGCCGCCGGGCGGGGTATATTTACAGGCGTTGTTCAGCAGGTTGGTCACCACCTGCACCAACCGAGTGTGATCACCTTTGACCAGCGCGGGCAGGGACGCCACTCGCGTATAGATCACGTGGTTTCTCGCTTCAATCAATGGGCGCGCCTGCTCGATCGCGTTTATTATCGCGGACTTGATGTCGACTTTTTCTTCCTGGATGCTGACCAATCCGCGCGTGACTCGCGATACATCCAATAAATCATCCAATAACTCGGTCATATGCCGCACTTGGCGATCGATAATTTCGCTGGTCTGTTTAATGTATTTTTCGTCGTTACCGGCAATTTTGAGCAGGTATGCCGCGGTGCTGATCGGCGCGATCGGATTGCGCAACTCGTGGGCGAGCATCGCGAGAAATTCATCCTTACGCTGACTGGCGTCTTTGAGTTCCAATTCCGCCATCACGCGGTCCGTCACGTCGATATTGACACCGAGTATTGATTTTGGCGCGCCCTGACTGTCACACATCACCTTGCCGCGCTGTTCCACCCAGGTGACACTGCCGGTTGCTCTGTCGAGTCGCCGGCTCGTCTCATGAAACGAGCCGCGATCTTCGATCGCTTCGTTTACCACCTGCCGGAGGCGGTCGACATCCTCGGGGTGGACGCGCGCCCAGCTGTCTTCCACTTCGCGAAATTCATAGCCGAGCACGTCTTTCGCATTCATGGAATATTTGATTTGGTTCGTCACCAGGTCCCACTCCCACACCACCATCCGCCCAGTGACGAGCCCCTGCTGCAACCAATTGCGGGTTTTCCGGAGTTCCGCTTGCGCTTCTTCCAAATTAGAGACATCTGTATTGGTGCCAAACCATTGCACAACTTTGCCGGTTTCGTCCGTCAGCGGTACGGCGAGCGTATAGAAGGGGCAAAACCGGCCATCGCTGCCGCGGATTCGCAGGGTATTTTCAAAGGTCGTTCCGGTTTCGATAGAAATCTGCCACTGCTGGAGAACATCCGAGACGGTAACCGGGTCGAGTCTGGTCTGCCATCCCTCACCCAACGCGGCGGCAGTTGTCATACCCGTATATTCCAGCCAACGCTGGTTGAACCAAGTGAGTTGTCCGTCGGGGTCCGCTATCCAAACCATCTGGGGAATCATGTCGGCGAGCAAACGAATTTTTTGTTCGCTCTCTCGCTCCGCCGCCGCCCTTTTCACTCTTTCCGTTACGTCTATACCCTCGGTAAAGATGCCCGTCACCTTGCCGGCGGGGTCGCGGATCGGCTGATAAATAAAATCAAAAAACCGTTCCTCGCGTGTCCCTTGCGGCCACACGTGGACCATGGCGGGCACCTCGGTGCCGATGAAGGGTTCGCCGCTTCGGAAAACGTGATCGGCCAAATCGCCAAAACCTTGTGCGGCAATGTCCGGGAGCGCTTCTTTGATAGGTCTGCCGCGCAAGTCTTGCCCGCCGACAAAGTCGCGGTAGGCGCGATTCGTAAAACTGATAATGTGGTCGGGACCTTCCATGATCGCCACCAAGCCTGGGGCTTGTTCATAGAGCGCGTGCATTCGCGCGTGCTCCTCCTGCCGCGCGCGCTCGAGCAAAACTTTTTCCGTTGTATCTATGCAGACGGCCGCCATGCCCTGAATCTTCCCGCCTTCGTCGAATAAAGGCGAACAGGAAAAGGTTACCCACGCATCCTCAGGACGGGATTCCCGTTGTATGGTGTAGGCGGCATCCTCGAAGAAACTCGGTTCACCGGCGTAGGCCTTTTCCACGAGTGGCCGCGCGTTTTCCCAAAAATCCGGCCAGAGATCGCGAAAGGATTTGCCAAAAACGGCGGGGTGTTTATCGCCCAAAATCTTGCTGTAGGCATCGTTGTAAATCGTCGTCAGTTCGTTGCCCCACACTACCGCCACGGCGAGGGGAGAGTTAAGCGCGAAAGCCACCATTGACCAAAGGGATGTCGGCCACATTTCACTCGGGCCGAGCGGCGACGCCGGCCAATCGGTCTGGCGGAATAACTGCGAGATCTCACCAGTGCCATAGAGCGCCTTACTTCGATGAATCATCGCGGGAGACCTTTCAAGGGTAGGTATAGTTGTGGCCTGGGGAGCGGACCCCGAACCGATGCTATTTTATCCCGCCTCTCGTAAAAATGGGTAAGAATTACCTGCAGTAGCTTGGCCGCGCTGGCGCAGGCACTTTTGATAGCTCAGTTGTTGCGGCGACTCAATTAACGACGGAGGCGCCAGTTCGGCCGCCACCGTGTAGAATGTCGGCAATTTTGTGTTGAGACAGCAGTAGGTAGAAGCTTGGGTCTACATCCAGATTTTCCTGGCGATAGCGAAGTCGGGGCGCTCCTGCGCCGGCACGATTGGTCGGCGTCCGTCCTCGGCGCGCCTGCCGCATGGCCGCAGGCTCTCAGGTCCATGATTCAGTTGTTGCTCAACTCGAAGTTCCCCATGTTCGTCGCTTGGGGGCCGGAACTGGGCTTCCTTTACAACGATGCTTACGCAGAAATTCTTGGCAATAAACACCCGCGGGCGGTCGGGGCGCGGTTCCAGGATATTTGGGGGGAAATTTGGACGGATATCAGTCCTATCATCGACCNNGCTTTGCAGGGGCAAGCCAGTTTTTTTGAGGATCTGCCTCTCGTCATTCACCGCGGGGGGCTCCCGGAAAATGCCTGGTTCACATTTTCCTACTCGCCCGTCGTTGACGATCACGGGGCTATCGCCGGGCTGTACTGTTCCGTGGTGGAGACGACGCGGATCGTCCGAGGCCAAAGGCTGCGCGATTTTCAACTGGACCTTGCCAACCGCCTGCACCCTTTGAGCTCACCCGAGGCCGTGGTTGCAACCGCGGTGGAAATGCTCGCCCGGCACTTGGGCGCAGCGGGCTGTTGGTATGCCGAAATTGATGACGCCGACGGGGTCTTTCACACGAAAAGTGGCTGGTTCGAACCCGATGTACCTCAACTACCGACGTCTGGAAAAATCGACGACTTCAGTCCGCAGCTGCTGCAAACCCTGAGAACGGGGCGGGAATTCATCTGCAATGATTTAGCAGCCGATCCGCGGACGCGGGAGTATGCCGAGCGTTACGCGGACTTAGCCATCGGCTCTTTACTCATAGTGCCCGTTCTGAAAGCCGGCCGACTCGCATTTAATATCAACGTCACCAAACGCGAGTCCTACAGCTGGACCGCGGAGGACGTTCAGGCGGCGAGAGATGTGGTCGACCGCACCTGGGTGGCAATTGAAAATGCCGTTACGCAACAGCACCTGAAAATTGAACGCGACCGGAGCGATCAAATACTCAACCAGATGGCCGAAGGTTTTATGCTGATAGGGCCTGACTTGCGCATTCTAAAGGTCAACGCCGCTGGGTTAAGGATATTGCAGCGTCGCGCCGAGGAAGTTTTAGGCAAGACCCAGCGAGGGCTCTGGCCAGATCATATTTCCCGCAAAGTCGAAACCACCTACCACCAAGTAGCAAGTACCCGGACGGCTGCGATCCTTGAGCTCAATTTTTTCAGTCAGCAAGCGGGCGATCTGTGGTGGGAAATGAGGATCAGCGCGCTGCAGGGCGGGGGATTGGCAGTATTTTTTCGCGATGTCACTAAACAAAAAAGCGCCGCGCTCGCTTTGCGGCGCAGCGAGGAGCATCTCAGCGCGCTGTTTGAACAGACGGCTGCCGGGATTGCGGAGCGCGATCTCGAGGGGCGGATCGTGCGGGTAAACGAGCGGCTCTGCACAATTCTCGGACGTGTGCGGGAGGATGTTTTGGGTGTGGACATCCACGATTTGACACATCCCGATGATTTGCTGAGAAGCCAAGCCGCTTTTGCCAAACTGCTGCTGGATAGTCAGCCATTTAATATTGAAAAACGCTACCTCAAACCCGATGGAACCGCGGTCTGGGTGAACACCGCCGTCAGCTTGATCCGCAAGGTTGAAGGCCAGACTCGGGACTCGGTTTTGGCGGTCATTTTGGATATTACCGAGCGGAAGCAGGCCGAGGAAGCATTGCGGGACGAGACGCGGATTCTCGAACTCTTGAACCAATCGGGGCAATCACTGGCCGCCACTCTCGATTTGCAAAAGTTGCTGCAAACCGTCACCGACTCCGGCCGCGCCTTAACCGGCGCGGAATTCGGAGCGTTTTTCTACAACGGTACGGATGAGCGGGGCGATGCACTGATGTTATACACCCTGTCGGGCGCGCCGCGGGAGGCCTTTGAACAATTCGGCCATCCGCGCCCCACCGCGCTTTTCAAACCGACCTTTGTCGGTGAGCCGGTGATTCGCAGCGACGATATCACCAAGGACCCGCGCTACGGCACTATGGGCCCTCACTACGGTATGCCTAAGGGCCATCTGCCGGTGCGAAGTTATCTCGCCGCCCCCGTGATTTCGCGTTCGGGAGAGGTTATAGGCGGACTCTTTTTTGGTCATTCGAAAATCAGAGTATTTAATGAACGCGCCGAGCGCCTTATTACGGGTCTCGCCGCGCAGGCCGCCATGGCCATCGATAACGCTCGTTTGTACGATCTCGCGCAAAAGGCGGCGGAAGAGCGCCGAGAACTATTGATGAGCGAGCGCACCGCCCGTGCGGAAGCGGAGCGTTTGAACCGGGCTAAAGACGAGTTCCTCGCCATGTTGGCCCATGAGTTGCGCAATCCCCTGGCGCCCGTGAGCGCCGCTGCCGAGGTGCTGCGGATTGCCGGTGGAGACACCGCGAGAGTGCACCAGATCAGCGACATCATTTCCCGCCAGATCGGCCACCTGACGCACCTGATCGATGACCTGATGGAGGTGTCGAGGGTGACGCGTGGCTTAATTCAAATCGAGATGAAACCTCTGGATTTGAATAGCATCATCAGCGCCGCGATTGAACAAGTCCGGCCGATGATTGAAGCGCGGCAACACTCCCTCGCGACTCGCATAGAAGTGGAAGAAGCGATCGTCCGGGGCGACCAAACACGCTTGGTTCAGGTGATGGCCAACTTGCTTACCAATGCCGCCAAATACACGCCGGTGGGGGGACAAATTCGCTTGGCGGTCGGGGCCGATCGCGAGTTGGTCCGAATCATCGTCAGCGATAACGGCAATGGCATTGAGGCAGCGCTTTTGCCGCACGTGTTCGATTTATTTACTCAAGGCAGCCGAGGTTTGGACCGCGGCCAGGGGGGCTTGGGTATAGGTCTTGCACTAGTGAAGGCCATAGTCACGCTGCACCATGGGGAAGTGGCAGCGGCCAGTGACGGTTGCGGTATGGGCAGCACATTCACCGTGTCTCTGCCGCGCTTACACAGTGCGCAGCCGACAGTGGAAGATTCGCCCACGGAGCACTCCACTCAGTGCAATTTGTCGATCCTGTTGGTCGACGATAACGTCGACGCCGCCAATTCGCTTGCCATTTTATTGAGATTGCTCGGCCACCACGTGACCGTCGGCTTAACGGCTGCGGAAGCGATTTCGATCGTGCAGCGCGAGGCGGTGGATGTTTTTATCCTCGACATAGGTTTGCCCGATATGACGGGGTACGATTTGGCCCGCGCGTTGCGAGCCTTACCGGGCCTGGCGAACAAGACCTATATTGCCTTGACCGGCTACGGGCAGTCGCAAGATCGCCAACTTTCCAAGGAAGCGGGTTTTACGCATCATTTCGTTAAACCCGTCAGCAGCCAATTGTTGTGCAAAGTATTGGCCGACGTTCAGGGCGCAGGCAAAACAACCTGAAATCCTCCTCGATCCCGCAAGCGCGCCAAAATGTGCCTAAAACTTCCGTCTATGAGCCGCGCAAGTTTCACGTTGTCAAGCGAGTAACACTGCTCGCTGCACGCGAAATATAGCAATACAATTTTTCTAGAAGTCGGCAGATCCGAGTCCCCTGTTAATTCCCCAGGGGACTGTGGAGCTCGAGCCGCGAGCACATTCAACCGAACCGAGATTCGAAATTGAGTGCGCGGTTCGACGGCCGGTTCCGGCAAAAAAATCACGTGTTTTCCGGTAATTCCCCGCTTTCCATCGAGACCACGGATCTTACACTTCCCCACATCCTCTTTCAGGGAGGTGACATGGCAGGTTATCACCGTAAGGGAGAATACGATGATTGATTTCAGCGCCGCGCGGGTCGTTTGATATTTTGTCGTTTGTATTGGGGGCGGTGGACTTTTTTCTGAAAGCCGGGCAGGTGGATGTGGCGGAGACTCTGTTGCCTCTGCGCCATATCCCCAACGAAATTTTTGCCGAATCTTTCGCTAACTGGGATATAGGTCGCGCAGCTTGGCTGCACCGTGAACAAAACCTCGAAGCCATCGCGGCGCTCTATCAAAACGCGGACCCGGAAGATGATCCTAGCCATTTTTTGCTCAAACAGCACAAATGGGGCCCCGGGACTTTTACCTGCCAAGTGTGCCACCAACGCCAGAGCAAAGAGTGGCCGGAAGGTGAGGAGGAGCGTATCTNNCCCCCCCGTCGGCGACGGCAACTGGCCGCTGGTTTCCACCCGCTGGTATGGATCGAGTCTTGCTCGTTAGCTTTAATTGCCGCCTTTAATTGCTGCTTTTAGTTGCTGGATAGCGGACAAAGGCGATGCCGCTGCTTGTGAGGAAAAAGACGGGGTACGGGTTTTTCCGCGCTGACCAGGTGTCGTTATGACGATGTTATCTATAG
>DJFO01000169.1:1761-5239 GCA_002432555.1 Marinagarivorans sp. UBA5870 | reverse complement strand
GAAATAACTGTTCATATCCTTGGAGGCGCGGGAGGAGACCCAAAAGCCGACAAACACGGTGGAACAGATAAACGTCAGGACGATTGCAATATCGAGCAGAGGGAGATTCATCAACCAGTTCCAAAAATTATTATAAGGATCGCGGAGCGGTTTCGGCCGGAGCTTCGTGCGAACGCGAAGCCTGGGCCAGCACGGAAAGATACCATGCCCCGAGCGGCTTAAACGTTCGCCAGAGCCTATACCAAAGCGGATCCAGGAATCGAGATACGGGCTAATGTAACCGTTTACACGACTGGGCACCAGTAGGGGCGACCCTTGCGGTCGTCCGTCTCCCCGACGCTGCGGTCTCGCGTCGAAGGACTATGGAGGATGCTTAAGAAACATCGATCTCCGCCGGCGCCACGGGCACCCACAAGGGATGCCCCTACGGATTATCGCGCTCCGCCGGCATCACGGGCACCCACAAGAGATGCCCCTACGGACCGGAGAGGATTGCAGGTGGTGTGATGGCCTGGTCCGAACCCTCCGCGTAGGGGCGACCCTTGTGGTCGCCCGTCCTCCCGGCGCTGCGATCCTGGATCGGGGATGACCGGGATGATCATCAATGAAATATCGAGCCGCGGCGCCATGGGGTCCATAAGGCCAATCCCTACAGTTTCTCCACCGCCGCCGGGCACGCCGCAACCGAGGCATATCTGCCTGCCAGCAGATCGCGCGCCTTCTGATTGGCGTTGGCCTGCTTGGCGTCGACCGTCGCCAGGGGACAAACAACATCCTTAGCCACATAACTCAGCACCAGATACTGGTTGACGGCGGCGGGCTCCGCCTCCGTGCCCCATCCGAGCCGGAAAATAAGAAACCGCGGCTCACCCTGCACGAGATGCCACTCCAAGACCTTGCCTGGTTCCAGGGGCAATTCGCCGCTAAGGGCGGGAAAATCCGTCGTCAATTCCTCTTCACCACGCTTCAGATGCACCGTGAAAAAGGTCGGACTCTGATGGGTGGTACGCAGGTCGTAGGATCCTACCTTGGGGCAGTCGAGTATGGAAACCGCCGCGTTATCGTTGGCCACGGTTTCGGCACAGTCTTTTAGGTGGGTGTAATGAATAACCGGTGGCGCAGCTTCGGCACCGCTGTCGCAGGCGGTGAGAAGCGCGAGCATCGCCCAGTATTTGCGCATGGGGAAATCCTTCTGGAAAGGTGGAATTACTGCTTCGGCATATCAAAGCCGGCGAGCGTAAAATGCATGCCGTCCTTGCGGGAATAATTGCCGCCCCAACCGAAGTCGGCGTCGGTGAAGCACTTCGCGAATTCGGCGGACATTTTTGGGGTTTCACCGAGGCCGTTGCCGGTCATATTCAGGTCGATGGCCAAGGCCCAGGAGTGCGCAGACCAGTTGGTGGTACCACGGGTGGCCCGTATGGCATGGCAACCGCCGTACTCTTTCAAATCCGCCAGCAGGCCGCGCGCTTGCAAATTGGCGAGCGCTTTATCGAGAAAACTGTGCATGGCCTTATGGCACCAGACCTTGCTCACTTTGCGTTTTTTGGGATCGTAGGTGTTAACCCAGTTGTAGTTTTTGTCGTTCGCGATACTGGCGGGAATGGCGTAAGCCTGCAGAAATTCGCTCTGCCGCGCCCAGACTTTTTCCGCGGAAATCGCGCCGTAAACTTCGGCTACGGCCGCGCGGGTTTTCAGCTGCCGCGGGTCCGTGGTGGGCGCCGCGGCCGGTTTTATCACCGCGCCGGTCGGTTTGGGACTGCTGAGGTTAGGGCGCCTTATTAACGCAAGGGCGCCCTACTGAAGTCAGGGGGCCTTCTTGAGGTGCGACATTATATTGAGGTAGGTATCGGTCCAATAGATCGCGCGATTCTCCGCCAGATATTTGAGCAACTGCTCGTGCGCTTCCGCCGATACCGCCAGGTGATCGCCGCCGACCCCATGAAAAATGATCTGGATCAGTTTGGCCTTTTTCGCCGAGTTTTTCACATAGGCGATCAACTCCTTGCCGCTCTGCCCTTCCGGCAGAAAGAGCGTGCTAAAACCCTCTGGAAATCCTTCTGCACCCTTGATGGCGACAAAATAGGGCTTGATGGTCGGCAGATATTCGCCCGCACCCGTCGCGTGATCGAGGCACGGGGGCGTATAGGTGCGCAGCGACCGGCCGTCGATTGCACGGAGAAAGGCGTTGGCGGTGGCGACCTCTTCGCTGATCTGCTCGAAGGAATAGTGGTCCAGGTCGTGGTGCGGCCGCACCCACTGCCGACCGGGACGCGACGCCGCGCAGGGATGAAAGAGGGTATGGTTGCCCAACTCATGGCCCGCCGCGGCAAGACTCCGCCACTCCTCCAGGCGATCGGCGACCACGGGCGACGCGAGTCGCAGATAGAAGCTGGCTTTGATCTGGTATTTCTCCAGCGCCGGAAGGGCATGGTCCAATTGCGAACTGAGCGCGTCATCGTACGACAGACTAACGGCCACGCGGGCACCGCCGGGCCAGGCGGCAGGCGCAGCGGCGGCCGGAAGCGCCAGCAAAGCAAAAAAGAGGGTGCAGCAGTGGAGGATAGGGTTCATGTTTTTAGCGCCGATAAAGTTGATGCCCTTATTCCGGCTGGGCCGGCGGGCTAGTTTTAGGAAAACAGATCATAGGAAAACAAATTGTAGGAAAGTAAATTGTAGAAGAGTGTAACAGCCGCCGCCGACCCCTTTGCACCTGAGCGCGGTGCGTGTTAGAAGGTGCAACCTTATAATTGCCCGCCGCCCCTTTGCCGGAGTCCGCCTTGCTCAGCCAAATCGAAACACTCTATCGGAATGAAGCGCGGCGGGTATTTGCCACTCTGGTGCGCCTGCTGCGGGACTTTGATCTGGCGGAAGATGCCCTGCAGGAGGCGTTTACCGCGGCCATGCAGCAGTGGCCGCAGGAAGGCGTGCCGCGCAACCCGCGCGCCTGGCTCGTATCCACCGCCCGCTTCAAAGCGATCGACCGCCTGCGGCGCCAGACGCGGCTCGATTCCTTGGAAGACCTGGAGGTAGAACCCATCGCGCCCGAAGACCCCGCCGATGAGGCCATAACCGACGACCAACTGCGTCTCGTCTTCACCTGTTGCCACCCTGCCCTGGCACCTGAACTGCAGGTTGCCCTCACCTTGCGCGAAGTTTGCGGTCTCACGACCGAAGCCATAGCCACCGCGTTTCTGGTTGCCCCCGCCACCATGGCGCAGCGCCTGGTGCGCGGTAAAGCCAAGATTCGCAACGCCGGGATTCCCTATGAGGTGCCGGGGCAAAAACACCTGGCGGAACGCCTAAAAAACGTGCTGACGGTCATTTATTTGGTGTTCAACGAGGGTTATCACGCGTCCTCCGGCGACAGCCTCAACCGACCCGACCTCGCCGCCGAAGCGATTCGCCTCGGGCGCCTCCTGCTGGACTTGCTGCCCCACGCCGAAGTGCGCGGCCTGCTCGCCCTGATGCTGCTGCA
>DJFO01000169.1:0-1753 GCA_002432555.1 Marinagarivorans sp. UBA5870 | reverse complement strand
AGAGCAGGACCGCAGCCTGTGGGATCGCGGCGTCATCGCGGAGGGACAGGAGCTGCTGGAGCGCTCACTGCAGACCCGCCAGTTCGGCGCCTTCAGTGTGCAGGCGGCCATAGCCGCGGTGCATGCGGAAGCGCCGAGTGCCGCGGCCACTGACTGGCCGCAAATCGCCGCGCTCTACNNTCGCCATGCGCGACGGGCCGCAGGCGGGATTGGACTTGGTGGACGCGCTCCTGGCGCGGGGCGAATTGCAGAATTATCACCTGGCGCACGCGGCGCGTGCCGATCTCTGCCGCCGGCTCGGCCGGTATGAAGCAGCGCAGGACGCCTACGCAACGGCGCTGAAGCTTGCGCAGCAGGAAGTGGAAAAACGCTTTCTGCAAAAGCGTCTCGAAGAAGTAACCGCCTTGCGACAAACCTGAGCGCGCGCAAAAAATTTTTTGTCCAGTGTCGATCGGCAACTGCCGGCTGCGACTAAATATCAGACCCTCACACAAGGTATGACTATGAAATACATGATGCTGATTTACAGCGCTGAATCCATCTGGACGGAAACCGAACGCGCGCGCTGCATGGCGGAATCGGTGGATCTCTGCCACGACCTGAACGGTCAAGGCAAATACATTAGCGCCTCGCCACTGCACTACGTGGAGACCGCCACCAGCGTGCGGGTGCGCGACGGCAAAGCGCTGATCACCGACGGCCCCTTTGCGGAAACGCGCGAACAACTGGGTGGTTATTATCTGGTGGACGTGGCCAATCTAGACGAAGCCATAGAGGTCGCCAGCCGTATTCCCGGCGCGCGTTTTGGTACGGTGGAAATCCGCCCGATCTTCGAACTCGACAACCTGCCCGTGCCGGCCAACAAATAGGAGCCCACCATGAAAGTCATTGTTTTCGTTAAAGCCACGGCCAGTTCGGAAGCGGGTTTGATGCCCAGCGAAGAATTGATGACCGCGATGATGCAGTACAACCAGCAACTGGTGGAGGCCGGCATAATGCTCGGCGGTGAAGGCTTGCACCCGAGCGCCAAGGGTGCGCGGGTGCGCTTCTCCGGCGCCGACCGCACGGTGCACCGCGGGCCCTTCGCACAGACGAGCGAAATTGTTGCCGGCTATTGGCTATGGCAAGTGAAATCCATGGAGGAAGCCATAGAATGGGTCAAACGCTGCCCGAACCCCATGCTGGAAGATTCCGAAATCGAAATTCGCCCCGCTTTCACGGCGGAGGATTTTGGCGAGGCTCTGACTCCGGAATTGCGCGAGCAGGAAGCGCAGATGCGCGCCTTGGTCCCCGAGCCCGACCGCTGGGAAAAACAGCCCACTCGCCTTTTTGCTGGCATCAGCCGCACTTACACCACGAGCGAGCGGGACAAGATTCCGGCGCACTGGCAAGAATTCGCGCCCTATATCGATAAGTTGCCCAATCAAAAAGGTGCTGACTGCTTCGGTATCTGCTCGAATGCCAATGCCGAGGTCTTCGATTACGTGACAGCGGTCGAAGTGNNGCTGCGGCTCTGCCGCCGGAATTCAGCACTCGGGAATTGGCCGCGCAAAATTACGCGGTGTTTGTCCATTCGGGTCACGTGTCCGCAATCCCTCAAACCATGTGTGCGATTTGGCAGAAATGGCTGCCGGCGTCCGGTCTACAGGCTGCCGACGCACCCTGCTACGAGCGTTACACGGCGGAGTTCAATCCGGACACCGGTCTCGGTGGAATGGAAATCTGGATTCCTATAAAAAATTGACAGCCCAAT
>DJFO01000107.1 GCA_002432555.1 Marinagarivorans sp. UBA5870 | reverse complement strand
TGTACCAATTCGCGCATCGAAGACATTCGCGCGGCCGCCGCAGTGGTGAAGGGCAGGAAGAAAGCGGACAGCGTCGCCCTCGCCATGGTGGTTCCTGGCTCCGGTGAGGTCAAAGCGCAAGCGGAAGCCGAAGGATTAGACAAAATTTTTACCGCCGCAGGGTTTGAGTGGCGAGAACCCGGCTGCTCCATGTGCCTGGCCATGAATGCCGATCGGTTGGAGCCGGGTGAGCGGTGCGCGTCCACATCCAATCGCAACTTTGAAGGCCGTCAGGGCTACGGCGGCAGGACCCACTTGGTGAGTCCCGCGATGGCGGCAGGCGCGGCTATAGCCGGCCACTTTGTCGATGTCCGTCAATTCGCCAGCGGCGTATAGGAGAGTTTATGAAAAGTTTTACCTGTATGACCGGCCTTGCGGCACCCATGGACCGTCCGAATGTCGACACGGACCTGATCATCCCGAAGCAGTTTTTGAAGTCGATTGCGCGGACTGGATTTGGCCCCAACGCCTTCGATGAATTACGGTATTTGGATAAAGGTGAGCCTGGCAAGGACAATTCGCGTCGGCCGCTCAACCCGGAGTTTCCCTTGAACTTCCCGCGTTACCAAGGGGCGACCATTTTGCTGGCCCGAGAAAACTTTGGCTGCGGCTCCAGTCGTGAGCACGCTCCTTGGGCCCTCGACGAATACGGCTTTCGCTGCATCATTGCGCCGAGTTTTGCGGACATTTTTTATAACAACTGCTTTAAGAATGGCCTGTTACCGGTGGTATTGCCGGCCGCGGTGGTGGCTGAGCTGTTTGCCGAACTTTATGCGAACGAGGGCTACTCCTTGACTGTCGACCTATCGCGACAGGTTGTTATCCGGCCTGACGGCAGGGAGTCGGATTTCGAAGTGGACGCTTTCCGCAAACACTGCCTCCTGCACGGCTTGGATGACATAGGTTTGACGCTGCAGGACGCGGACTACATTAAAACCTATGAGGCCAAGCGGAGAATTACCGCCCCTTGGCTGTTTGGCGCGGTCAACTGAAACTGGAGTCGATATGTCGAAAAAAATAGTCTTACTCCCCGGTGACGGCATAGGGCCGGAAATCGTGCGGGAAGCGCAGAAGGTCCTGCAAAAGGTCGATGCGATCTTCGGATTGGGCCTCACCTACGAATCGGATTTGATCGGCGGCAGTGCATTGGATGTCCACGGTGTTCCGTTGGCGGACAGTACCCTGGACAAATGTCGTGGTGCTGACGCCATTCTGATGGGGTCGGTCGGCGGTCCCCAGTGGGACCGGCTCGAATCTGCCTTGCGCCCGGAAAAAGGTCTTCTGCGTCTGAGATACGATCTGGGGCTCTACGCCAATTTGCGGCCGGCGATCCTTTATCCCCAGTTGGCCGAGGCGTCAACCCTAAAGCCTGAGGTGGTATCTGGCTTGGATATTCTGATCGTGCGCGAACTCACCGGCGGCATTTATTTCGGCCAGCCGCGCGGGATTCGCACCTTAGAAAACGGCGAGCGCCAGGGGTTTAATACCTATGTCTACGCCGAGCACGAGATCGAACGGATTGGTCGGACCGCCTTTGAAATGGCGCGCAAGCGGCGCGGTAAACTTTGCTCTGTCGATAAAGCGAATGTTTTAGAGGTGACCGTTCTGTGGCGCGAAGTCATGGATCGGCTTGCCCCGGATTACCCTGATGTGGAATTGAGCCACATGTACGTGGATAACGCGGCAATGCAATTGGTGCGCGCGCCCAAGCAGTTCGATGTGATTGTCACCGGCAACATGTTTGGCGATATTTTGTCCGACGCGGCGGCGATGCTGACCGGCTCCATCGGCATGTTGCCCTCGGCCGCCCTAAATAAGCAGGCTCGCGGGCTCTACGAACCAGTCCACGGTTCAGCCCCGGACATAGCGGGGCAGGGAGTGGCGAATCCACTGGCAACAATTTTGTCCGGTTCGATGATGCTCCGGTATTCGCTGGGTCAAAAAGCCGCGGCGGATGCCATAGAGGCGGCTGTGGGAGAGGTGCTGGATCTGGGGTACCGCACGGCGGACATCTTCAGCGAAGGCAAACGAAAAGTGGGCACTGCCGCCATGGGCGACGCCGTAGTCGCAGCCCTCGACAATTTATCTCGATGATAGGAGTAATGAACATGATGCACGTAGGTTTTGTCGGCTGGCGCGGAATGGTGGGATCCGTCCTCATGGGCCGGATGCGAGAGGAAAACGATTTCGCCACCATCAATCCGGTGTTCTTCACCACTTCCAATGTCGGTGGTCCTGGACCGGATGTCGGTAAGCCCGTCGCACCTTTGAAGGACGCTTATGATATTGCGTCACTCAAGGCAATGGACGCGATTATTTCCTGCCAGGGCGGCGATTACACCAGCGCCGTCTTTAATGAATTGCGCCAGGCGGGTTGGCAGGGCTACTGGATCGATGCTGCGTCTTCTCTGCGCATGAAAGACGACGCCATCATTATTCTCGATCCGGTCAATGATCATGTGATCCGCGATGGGCTGAAAAAAGGAATCAAGAATTTCGTTGGCGGCAACTGCACAGTCAGTCTCATGTTGATGGGGCTTGGCGGTCTGTTTCAAGAGGGGTTGGTCGAATGGGTGAGTTCCATGACCTATCAGGCGGCCAGCGGAGCGGGGGCGCAGAATATGCGCGAGTTGATCAGCCAGATGGGATCGGTGCACGCCTCTGTCGCCGATCAACTTGCCGATCCCGCCAGCGCGATTCTCGAGATTGACCGAGTAGTCGCAGAGACGATGCGCAGCAGCGCCTTCCCCAAAGAGCAATTTGGCGCCCCGCTTGCTGGCAGCCTGCTGCCCTATATCGATAAGCAACTGGACAACGGCCAGAGCCGCGAAGAGTGGAAAGCTCAGGCGGAGACCAACAAAATCCTCGGCACTCAAAACCCAATCCCCATGGACGGTATATGTGTTCGAATCGGGGCTATGCGTTGCCACAGCCAGGCACTGACAATCAAACTCAAGAAGGACCTCCCGCTGGCCGAAATCGAACAAATCATCGCCAGCGCCAACGAGTGGGTCAAGGTGATTCCCAATACACGCGAAGCCTCCATGGGTGAGCTGACGCCGACAAAGGTGACCGGGACCTTAAGCATTCCGGTAGGTCGGCTGCGCAAGATGAACATGGGACCGGAGTACCTGGCGGCCTTCACCGTTGGCGACCAGCTATTGTGGGGAGCGGCGGAACCCCTGCGCCGGATGCTGAGAATTCTGCAGCAAAGCTGATCGGCTCCACATTTTTGTGGCTTGTCTCGAAGCCCTGTGCCCCGGCACAGGGCTTTTGTTTTTCCAGTTGCTATAGTTCTATTCGAGAACGTCCAATTTTTTACTGGCCCGACGGCGCAAAAATTGGTAAAAACTTTCTGGCAATCATAAATCCATAACAGATCTTGCCGTTTCACCATCCGTCAACGGACCGTAAGTTGATAAAAAGCTATTTATAATGAATACTTACAGCAATAAGTGAAAGACTATTCGAGGTTTCCAGCCGCCTGTAGCCCCACCGGTAAGTTGATCTGGGTGCACCTCTGGCTAAGTAACCACACAAGATAAGGATTCTCCTATGGGGCTTCGCACAAAGGCGTTTTTGATAGGCGCATGTCTGACGATTTTTTCGTCAATGGCCGCTGCGCTTGGTCTGGGCGAGATAAAACTCAATTCTTCGCTCAATCAGCCGCTGAACGCCGAGATCCAGCTGTTGCACGTGCGCGACTTGACCGAGCGCGAGATTTTGATCGGCATTGCCTCCCCGGCGGAGTTTGAGCGCGCCGGCGTCGATCGAAACTTTTTTGTCACTGAGCTGAAGTTCAATGTAGAGCTGAGCTCACCGCGCGGACCTGTAGTGAAAGTCACGAGCGAGCAACCCGTTAGAGAGCCCTTCCTCAATTTTATAGTGACTGCGCAGTGGCCGAGCGGCAAACTTCTGCGGGAATACACCTTGTTGGTCGACTTGCCGATTTTTACTGGCTCCCGGCCGGCTCCGGTGCAGGCCGCGCCCCGCGTCGACCAAGCGGCGCCGATAAACCGCGAATCACCTCCTCGACAGACGCCGTCTGCGGCTACCCCGCCGGAAACGACCGCCAGCTCCCGGCCGGCGGACGCCCGCGCGAATGCAAGAGAATCCGCCGCAGGCGCATCCGATACCTACGGCCCCGTCGGAGCCAATGAAAACCTCTGGTCAATTGCTTCACGCGTGAAGCCGGACTCCGCTGTATCCGTGCAGCAGACCATGCTGGCGATTCAGCGACTCAATCCCAATGCCTTCATCAACAACAATATCAATCGCCTGCGGCGTGGTCAGGTGCTGCGGATTCCAGATCTGCAGGAGATCCAGAATTTAACTGCGCGTGACGCTATGCGGGAGGTCGCAACCCAAAACGACAACTGGAACAACCGCGGCCAGGCACAACTGGAGGGCAGCAAAAGTTTTAGCCCTACCCGCGAAACCAGCACCGCGCCCGAAGGGCGGGTGAAGTTGTCTGCCCCCGCAAACGCCGGGCCGGCGGGGCAGGGCACAGGCTCAGAAACTGGCAGTGAGGGCGGTAGCGGTGCTTCCGAGGCACTGAGTCAGACCCAGGAGGAGCTCGACGCGGCGAGTCGTGAAAACGCCGATTTGAAATCACGCCTGCAATCTGTGGAAGAGCAAATCCAGACCATGGAAAAGTTGGTGCAGGTCAGCAGCGAGGAAATGCGCGCGCTTGAACTTGCTGCCCAGCAGGCCAATCAACCCGCTCCCGAACAACCTCCTCAGGAAGCGGCAGTTACCGCACCGCCCGCGGAGCAGCCCGCTGCGCAGCCGAACGCAGCCGAGACCCCGCCCGCGGCTAAACCCAAGGTCGCGCCTCCCGCAAAAGCGCCTCCCGCGGGAAAATCTTGGCTCGACCTGTTGATGGACAATATCCTGTACGTCGGCGTGGGTGCAGGCGTCCTCATATTGGCCCTCGCCGCATTCTTTTATATGCGCAGCCGTAAGGACAACTACGAAGACGAGTTCAATAATGATTTCAGCGGCGACTCGCCGAATGACTTTGACTTAGCCGATTCAGCTGCATTTGACGAAAGTGACAAGACCGTTCCTTTCTACAATTCCGAGCTGCAAGATGAATCCGTCTTCGATGAGCCAGTCTTAGCGGAGGCCGAGACGGAAGATGTTGTCGGGGAGTGCGATATTCATANNCGCCTACGGACAATATGATCAGGCAGAAGAAAAGCTGCTGCGAGCGCTGGAAAAAGAACCTGCCAACGTGCCGGTCCGGCTCAAGCTCATGGAAGTCTTCGCGGTGCAGGGAGATGCCGATAGCTTCGATTATCACTATGCGCGGCTGCAACAGCTCGCCGATACCGAAACTCTCGATCGCGCGGCTATATTGCGCGGTACTATCGACGGCATCGGGGATTTCGATACTTCTGCCTACGACACGTCCGATTTGGCGCGGGTTGCGGATACTCGACCGGCGGCGCCGGCTGCGAGAGGCACCGCTGAGAAGGGCAGTGCCGGTTTTGCTGCCGAAGCCTTGGCCCTGGGTTTTGGCGCGGCCGGCGCGCGCGACGCCGTTAGCAAAGCGCGGCCAGCGACGCCACCGCAAGATTTAGACCTGGATTTGCAGCTCGACGATCCCGACGAAATTACTCGCGTCCCCACCACCGTGCAAGACGACACCATAGATCAGTTCGACACGGATCTGGCCGGATTGGATTTTGAGTTGAGCGACCTAGACTCCCAAAATCTCAACAGCGGTGGATTGGCGCTGGACGATGAGTTTGCTGACCTGAAGCCACAGGGCAAAGGCGGGGACGCACTCGCTTTTGCGCAGGACGAAGATTTCTCGAATGCATCCTTCGACGAGCTGAACACGGATCTGGATGACGACCATCTCACCGGTGAGTTCTCCCATAATCTGGTGGCCGAACCGAAAAAAACGTCCTCCGCTCTCGACGACGATTCGCTGGATTTTCTCGATACGGAGACCGACTATCTCGCTGCGGATAACAATGATCAAGCCTTGAATTTCGATCTGGATCGCGATTTGGAGAATGCGAGAAACGTTGCCGACCAGGCACCCTTGTTGACTGAAGAGCCTGGCGATGAAGATGCCGGTCTCGCGGCGCTGGATCTCGAAGACTTGGAAGACCTGGATATCGACCTGGAATCGGATGGTACGGTCAGCAGCGTTACGGCGCCGGACGCCCGCGTTTCCGCCGATTCCCTGACGGACTTCGACGTTGATTTTGATTTAGAGGGCGACGTCAATCTCGATGAGCTCGATCAGGAGTTGGATGCTTTAGCGGCTGATTTCAAAGACTCTCGACCCTCCGCTGGCGGTTCCATGGAGGAACCGGTCGTCGATTTTGACGATTTTGACCGGGATATGGATTTGAAAGCTGAGCCGGATGAATTGGAGCTCGACGACGCGCTGGTAAGCGAAGCCGACACCTACAAAAAGCCGGAAAACCTTTCGAGCCTGTCGTTCAATGCGGTTTCCTCGGCCGAAGCGGCTAACTCGACGCTCGAATTTGAGATTCCTGATTTTGATCCGGAAAACGATGACGACAGCAATCTGGATTTTCTGTCGGACAATGACGAGACGGCAACCAAGCTCGATCTCGCCCGCGCCTATATCGATATGGGCGACTCTGACGGGGCGAAAGACATACTGGATGAAATCCTGGATGAAGGTAACGATCAGCAAAAAAGAGAGGCCGAAGCGCTGCTTGCACGCATCGGCTAATACTGGGGGATAGAGGAGAGGCTTCGCACATCATTGCGAAGCCTTTTTTATTTTCGATGTCTGATTTACCTTTTTTTTACTCGCCGAACTGTGAAATAAAACCGGGGATGTCCCTACCCCCAGGCGTCCGACGTTTTGCTCTGATCATTGAGTACTCCGGCGCGGAGTTTCAAGGGTTCCAGAAGCAGGCGAGCGCCCGTAAAACGGTGCAAGGGGAACTGGAGCGGGCGTTGTCGCGCATCGCTGCCCAACCTATTACGCTCATCTGTGCCGGACGCACGGATGCGGGCGTTCACGCAACGCATCAGGTGGTGCATTTTGACTGTTCTGCGGCGCGGGCACCGCGCGCCTGGCTAGAAGGCACCAATACACAATTGCCCGACTCCATTCGCGTGCGGCATGCACAAGAGGTTCCGGGGGACTTTCACGCGCGGTTTTCGGCGCGGGCGCGGACGTACCACTACATCACTCAGATTGCCAGTGTGCGTTCCGCATTCACACCGCAAAATGTCACCTGGTCCCGCTTTGAGCTTGACGCGGACGCTATGCACGCAGCCGCGCAAAACCTCACGGGCGAGCACGATTTCACAAGTTTCCGCGCCTCCCAGTGTCAGGCCCACAGTCCGGTACGTCAGGTGGAGTACATCCNNTTTTTGCATCACATGGTGCGCAACATCATGGGCAGTCTCTTTGAAGTGGGTAGGGGTGTGCGGCCGGTCACTTGGCCGGGGGAGCTACTGCAGTTAAGAGATCGCAACAAGGCCGCGGCTACAGCTCCCGCCAGCGGCCTTTACTTTGTCGGAGTCGACTATGACGAGCATTTTAGCCTACCTACAGGCGGCCAAGGACCGACCATTTTAGCGGCGCCTGGTGCTTGATAAATTCCGCAAACTCGGGTTGAATAACGACGACCGCTTAGCTGCGGCTGTGGTAGGATTGCCCGAGTCTGCGTCCGGTGTCAGCTTACGGAGCTGGACCGCTGACCGGACTCGCTGAAATGAAGCGGAAGTGAGCTCATCGTAGAATAAGCAAAAAATGAGGAAGAAGTGATGAACGATCAAGAATTTGAAATGCAGCATCAAGGTGACAGCACAGCCGATGCAATCGCGGCCGTCGTACTCATAGCGGCGTTCGTTGCGACTTGTATATTCTGGATTAGCGGCCAATAGACATAGGATTGTCTCGCTTCACGTTCCGCAATTTCAGGCCACTTTTGGGTGGCCTGGCGAAGCTAGAGAAAGTCGAAAACCAAAAGCAGGTCCTGCTTAAGAAAGCCCGTCTCCCCTAAATGGTCCACCTAACCTGGCGCCAGGCGGTGTGCGATCAATACCAGACCTAAGATAAATAAAGTTGCCAAGATAATTCCCGCCACCATGAACGGCAATATGCTGCTCTGCTGGAAATCCTTCTGACGATTCTTGTCACTTTGCACACCAATGAATGCCGCTATGGTGCTGAAAATCACCGCCGCTAGGGACGATTTTTCCTTATTTTTGTCGTTCATGGGAGGGCTCCCGCGTTTGATCAAGCGTCGTAGTCAAGGTTGGGGCGCAACCAGCGTTCGATGATATCCCGCGCAGTGCCTTTGCGTTCTGCGAGTGAAGATACCTGGTCCACCCCAATTTTTCCAACGCCAAAATATTTCGCCTGCGGATGGGAAAAATACCAACCCGAAACCGACGCCGTGGGAAACATGGCGAAATGCTCCGTCAGCGTCACGCCCACGGTCTGTGTCGCATTCAAAAGGTGAAACAACGCCGTTTTTTCCGAATGATCCGGACAGGCGGGATAACCCGGGGCCGGTCTTATTCCCCGGTAGGCTTCCTTGATCAATGCGGCGTTATCCAGCTGTTCGGTGGCGGCATAACCCCAAAATTCCTTTCGGACGCGCTCGTGCAATCTTTCAGCAAGGGCTTCTGCGAGACGATCCGCCAGTGCTTTGACCATAATCGCGTTGTAATCATCGCTGCGCCCTTCATAATCCTTGGCCAGCTCTTCGGCACCGATACCGGCGGTCACCACAAACGCCCCGATATAGTCCTGTTTTCCGGATTCCAGGGGTGCGACGAAATCCGCGAGCGACAATAGCGTTTCACTCGGAGAGTTTTTGTCTTGTTGTTGGCGCAGGTGGTGCAGAATCGTCGGTTCTGCTGGATCAGCGAAAACGGCTACGTCATCGTGCCTTACGCTGTTTGCCGGCCAAAAACCTATAACAGCCCGTGCGGTAAGGGTGCGTTCGCTGACAAGCTTTGCCAACATTTGTCGCGCTTCGGCGTAAAGCTGCGTAGCGGCTTCACCGACGACCTTATCGGTCAGAATCTCCGGATATTTCCCCGCGAGCTCCCAGCTGATAAAAAATGGCGTCCAGTCGATATAATCCACTAGCTCTTCTAGGGGGTATTCCGCAAAAACCTTGGTTCCCAAAAATTTTGGCGCGGGTGGTTCGTAAGCCGACCAATCGACCGGCAGCTTGCGCTTGACGGCTTCTTCGTAGGGAATGAGGGCCCTCTTTTGCCGGTTCGCCGTTCGCTCGCGCACTTTCTCGTAATCCGCTTTAACATCCGCTACAAAGCCGGGCCGATGCTCGTCGGACAGCAGTTGGCTGGCGACGCCGACCGCGCGTGACGCATCGGCCACATACACT
>DJFO01000012.1 GCA_002432555.1 Marinagarivorans sp. UBA5870 | reverse complement strand
CCTGGCAACTGAGGACCCCGCTGATGTGATCCTCATGGGAGATTCCTGCGGCGGTGGACTCGGACTGGGCTTTGCCCAAGTACTGCGGGAAAAAGGCCTGCCGCAGCCGAGCAGCATCGTTCTGCTTTCCCCCTGGCTGGACCTCAGCTTGGAGAACCCCGCTATAGGGCCAGTGGAACGGCGCGATCCGGTTCTGGCAGTCCCAGGCAGCCGCGAGGCGGCGCGCATGTGGGCCGCGGGCGACGACCTCCATCTGCCAGTTTTGAGCCCGATTTACGCAGACTTGAACGGGTTGGCACCGATGCTTGTGATGATTGGCAGCGACGAGATCCTCATGCCTGATGCGCGCTTGCTGCGGGATAAAGCGCGCGCCCAGGGACACCCTTTGGAATATCGCGAATACCCGGGAATGATGCACAACTGGATGTTGGTGCCGATCCCCGAGGGCAAGCAGGCATTGCGAGAAGTGGTGCAGTACATCGAGGAAATGGACCGACCTCCAGCCCGCCTGGCAGGTTGATAATGCAGCGAGGGTAACAAAGCTTTACGGTGATTATTCCGCGCTATCGGTTGCGGACGGCCACTAAATCACCGGGTGCCGGTGAATTTTCCACAGCCTTTTGGACGCGGTAGGGCAAGACTTTCCTTTCCAATCACATAGGAGAGATTGTCATGGCCACTGCACACCCGCGACTCTGGCGACGGGTACCGGCATTATTGCTCTTGCTGCTACTCTCGGCTCAGCTTCATTCCGCCACTTTCTTTACTCAGGATCCATTGCGAGTCGTTGCGCACGGGACCTTTGTCGGCTCTGACGGTCGGCCCGTTAAACCTGATGCAGAATTTATCGAAGCTGCACAAAGGTTTTATATGGACGATCTCAGCCGCAGATTCGCTAGCCGTTTCCAAACGAGCAATGCAGAAAAGAAACGGGCGCTGATCGATCAGACGGTGGAAGATCGGTTTCTCGCCCGCGCGCTTTATATCGATTGGTTGTTGGAAACCGTCCGGCCGGTCAACCAGGCCAACCTTACCAACAATAATGCCGCACTCCGGCATGCGTATCTCAATTTGTATCGCCGGGATATAACCCAGGAGAAATCGTTTCTGGGACTAGCGCCGGACATTTGGGAGCGCCTGCGCGACAATGACGTAGTTGTCTATTCGGCCACGAGCGCCAGCGGCCCCGAATACATCAAGGAATGTGCCGCCGCTGGGGTTCCCATCCCACCGCCGATCTTTGGCCCCGGCTGGATGTTTCGCGGGGAGATCACGGAAGAATTTATCAGCTGGACTTCAACATCGGATTTATGGGAATACTCGAGCACTTCACCGGCGGGTCTCTGCCTGGCCCTGCCGCGCTCTCCCCGAGGATCTGACGAAGCGGATTTATTCGGTGTCATTTGTCTTGGAACCGAGACCAGCAAAGCGTGTTTTTGGGACAATCCAAATAATAAAACTTTTACAAAGGGCGTGCCGGTTGATATTGGGGAATTTGTCGGCGGATTCGATCTGGTGGCCAATGGCCAAGGTACCTGCACCGACTGTCACGCGGGAGAAAACCCCTACGTCATACACCCGGAAATGTCTGCCTTTTCCAGCATTGTCTCCAATGTTTATCCCGGCAGTTGGTATGACCCTCTGGTCGCCGCTGTTTGGCCACAAAACCCCGGGCCCACCGGTGTATTGGCCGGCGTAGGCTCCAAAGAAAAATGCGATTCCTGCCATAAACAGGGCGGCAACGGGCGCTTCCCGGACGTTTCCGTTGCGCTTCCCGGGTATTGCGACTTCGTCCTAAAAAATGCATTGGACAAGAGTTTTGCTTTTGCTTCGCCTTACCCCGGCACCATGCCGCCCTACGGGATGACGCGCAGCGACTTCGACCCGCACATCACTCGTCTCCTGCAGGCCTGCGAAAATTATCCGTCGGTTGGCGAGGAAGTACCGGTGGACAATAAGGATGACCCCGCTCTGATTTCGCCGCCGCAGATAATCGAGCCCCTCTACGCCTGCGCCACTATGGTGTCGGTCAAAGGCGCGATTTACGGGGCGAAAGTGACCTTGCTGATTAACGGCGTCGACGTAGGTTCACTCATAGCGCACAGCACTGTGATGGAAACGTTCAACGTGCCGGATCTTGCGGTGGGAGATCAAGTGGAAACTTATCAGGAATTCGCCGGGGTGATATCTGCGAAATCCGCGCTAGTCGTAGTGAAGGACCATCAGGTGGATTATCCGGCCGGCCTGCCCGCGCCCAATATGGATCCAACATTGATTTATGAGTGCGCCAACAATATTGCGGTGCGCCATGTGCCTGGAGCCAAATTAACCGTGTACAGCGACGGCGGCAGCCCGGTCACCGTGAGCACCAGTACCGATTGGACCTCCGTCTGGCCGGCCGTGCGCCCATTTTATGTCGGTGAAACTTTCGAGGCGGAAATCCAATTGTGCAAAGACAAGAGCCCCTTGTCCGCCAAGGCCAACGCCGTAGCCGCGCCTGCGAGCCTGCCGGCACCTTCCTTTGTGCCGCCCGCCCTTTACCCGGGACAGACCCTCGTATCACTGCAAAACTTGGTGAACGGTACCAAGACCACCATCGGCGAAATGGGCACCGGCGATTTGACGTCCATTCAGGTACCGATTTCCTGGTGGCCCGATATCGACGTAGCCACGCCCTTGGGCCGCCCGTTGCAGAGCGGTGATCAACTCACTGCCCGGCAGGAACTGTGCACTAAGGGCCCGGAGAGCGAAACCCCACCGGCGGGTAAATGTGAGGAACTGCCCGCGCCGAAAATTCAGCAGCCCATCGACGGCGACACTTGGGTGGTGGTCACAGAATCTGTACCCAGCGCCAGAATCCATATTTACGACGCCGGTGGAGCGGAGATCGGCGATGGCAGCGGCACCGTCATCACCCTCACCCGGCCGGTTGTAGCCGGGGAATTTTTAACTGCGGTACAACAGGTCGGCGAGTGCATGGGTAAAACCGGCTACCGCATACAAGTAGCCCGCAAGCGTAAGGATAATTAAGCGCGGCAATACCAATAAAAACGCGGCACCCCACGGGTGCCGCGCTTCGCATTGCGGAGAAAATTAGTTCGAAAA
>DJFO01000343.1 GCA_002432555.1 Marinagarivorans sp. UBA5870 | reverse complement strand
CAACCGGCTGAAGGCTCTTTGCAATCGCCGACGTGGTCGCGCGATCATTCGCGGGAAAAGTGGGTTGCCACCTGGTCGTCGCCGCCCGCCGCACCCGGCTCCGCCTTTGAATTGCCCAAAATATTCGAGAATCAGACGATTCGCCAAACGGCGCGAATTAGCCTTGGCGGCCAGCGTTTTCGCGTGCGTATATCGAACGCGTATGGAACACAGCCATTGCAAATCGGTGCAGCGCACCTGGCTGTTCAGGCGACGGGTGCGTCGATTGTCCCCGGTACCGATCGCACCTTGAAGTTCGGCGGCCTGCCGTCCATTGCTGTTCCCGCGGGCGGTTTGGCAATCAGTGATCCGGTCGACCTGCCCGTCGCCGCGAAAACGAATATAACCATAAGTCTGTATTTGCCCACAGCGACGGGCCCCGCTACCTATTTAGAAGATGTTAATCAAAACACCTATATTTCCGGTGTTGGCGATTTTACTGGTGTTACCGATCTGCCGGTGGTTGAAACCGCGACTTCTCGTTATTTTGTTGCCGTGGTGGAAGTTGTGGCGCGCAACAGTGCCGGCGTGGTGGTCATAGGCGATTCCATAACCAAAGGCGCAACTTCCACCAACTGGCCGCAGTTTCTGTTTGAGCGGCTGCATAACAATTACGGAACGCAGAAGGTTGCTGTCGTCAACCAGGGTATAGGTTGTGGCCGGATACTGCGGGATTTTTGCGGCCCGAATGCGGTGGCCCGCTTTGATCGGGATGTTTTGGCGGTCTCTGGCGTTACCCACGTCATCTTAGCCCTGGGATTGGTGGATATTATTTTTCCCTCAGCAGCTGGAAATCTGGCGGAAATCGCCAGCGCAAGCGAGATCATCGTCGGGCTAAAACAATTGATTGAGCGCGCCCGCGCGAAAGGTTTAAGGGTCTACGGTGCCACTATTACTCCGATTAAAGACACGAGTTTTGCAGGCGTTTATACACCGGAGAACGAGGCAACCCGCAAAGCGGTCAATCGGTGGATACGTTACAGCGGGGCTTTTGATGCAGTGATCGACTTCGACAGGGTCGTCGGCGATCCGGCAGACCCGGCGCGATTTTGGCCGATTTACACGGTGGATGGGTTGCATCCCAATGATGCTGGCAATCAACTTATGGCCGATGCGATCAATCTTTCGCTCTTTGAGTGAGATGTGGAATCGGGGTGTCGGAAAGTGTATATTCCGGGGCGGCTAAAGGCCGCCTCGCGGCTGTAGCGCTGTATTGAAGAATAATTCGTAAGGGGACTTGAGTGAAAAGAATATCGGCAGTTTTCGCGATTTTATTCTGTGGGACATTCAACGCTGGCCTGGTCAATGCGGATAACGAGGAAAGCCAAGCGGGCCGCCGCTATTTAAACGAAGTTTTTGATGAATCTCTACGGACCGGCAATATCGTCTACAGTGAGGCCCGCAATAAGACGATGGGCAAAAAGGAGCAGCTGACTTTGCGGGTGTTCGAGCCGCGAGGGGACACAGCCGAGAAGCGCGTGCTTTTCGTGCTCACGCCCGGCGGCGCGTTTGTGCAGCACGGGGAAAATTGGATGGACGCCTTTGGTGACCGCATGGCGAAGGCCGGTTATGTGGTAGCGATCAACCGTTATCGCCTTTCCACTTCGATCGATTCGGCGGAATCCTATACGGACGCCCTCTGCAAGGCTGTTGCGGACCAGCAAGCCGCGATTCGGTATTTTGTGGAGGATGCCCAGGGCGCGAATCGGTACCGGATCGATCCCGCCAACATTTACCTCGGCGGCCATTCTGCGGGTGCGATTGCCTCCTTGCACACGGCATATTTAGACTCCAATGATCAAGTGGATAAAGTAATGACCCAGGCTGTGAAGAATTATGACGTCCTGAGCGAAAAATCCAAACAACCAAAAACGTCCTTCAACATCCGCGGTGTTGTCAACTTATCCGGCTTGGTGACTGATTTAACAATTTTCGATGCGGGCGAGCCCGCATTACTCAATATTCACGGCGACAGGGATGACGTAGTGCCGATTGGCTCGGCAAACCGTGGGCACGGGTCTATCCCGATTCATGAGCAGGCGCTCAAGGCGGGTATCAACAGCGAGCTGCACGTTATCAAGGGCGGGCTGCACAATGATACCGCAGAGCCGGGTTTGTGCCCTGAATGCGTCCCTCTGACCCGACGGTTTATTTTCGAAACCATGCAGAAAGCATCGCCGTAGGGCGCACTGCACCGCGGGTTCCGCCGATCGAGGCAAAACTATCTGGTCAAGCTGTCGCATTTCAGTGGGCGCCGCGGAATTGGGAGGGATTGGTTTCTTAACGGCGGGACCGCCGCCGGCTCAGGCCTCATACCCTACGGGGTTGCCGNNCTAGGTTGGAGATTTCGCTCAATAAAAAGTCGATCAGCAACCTCACGCGCTGGGGCAGATGGCGGGCGGAAGGGTAGAGCAGTGAAAATGTTCGGCAACGTCCGCCAAAGGGCTGCAATACTTCCACGAGCGTGCCGCTGGCGAGGTCGGTCTCGATAATAGGGCGCATGGTTTGTATCAACCCGGCGCCATGTCGCGCGAGGGTCACCGTGCCTAGAATATCCTCGGCGCATTCGATGCTCCCCGTAGTTTCGACTTCAACATCTTTGCCGCCGTCGCGAAATAACCAAGGGACCCGCGTCCCGGTGCTTGGCAGTTTAAACTGGATACAATCGTGGTCTTGCAGCGAATCCAAGTTCTGCGGCACACCTTTGCGCTTGAGATAAGCGGGTGAACCGACCACAGCCAGCTGCATATCGAGCAATTTCCGCGCGACAAAACCGGAGTCCGGTGGAGTGCGCCCTCTGACCGCTATATCAAAACCTTCCGCGGCAAAATCGATGTTCCGATTGCTGATGTGCACCTCTATCTCGACTTTCGGATAGAGCCTCAGAAAGCGGCTCAAAAGGGGCAGAACCCGGTAGTGCCCCACAGGCGTAGGAACGCTGATGCGAATTTTTCCCTGCGGGGCATTTTGATGTCCGGAGATCTCCCGTTCGGCGTCGCTCAATTGCTCCAATGCTCGCCGACATTGTTCGTAGTAGCGTTTGCCCGCATCGGTGAGACTTACGCGGCGGGTGGTCCGGGTGAAAAGTCGCACGGCAACTCTCTCTTCCAGTCTGTTGATCGCCCGGCTTACCGCCGCTGGGGTGACGCCCGCCATTTGCGCGGCCAGGGTAAAACTGCCTTGCTCCGCCGACAGGCAAAAAATTTCGATGCTACCCAGCATCATGGCGTCAAACTGGCGGCTCATTGTTAACCCCGTGTAATAAGTGAGTGAAGCTATAGGATATTTATTGCTTTTACCAGCCGCAATAGACTGTTGCTTCACCGACAAATTTTGAGGATCCAACCATGAAACTCTACTACTCACAGCATACCTGTTCTTTAGCCCCCCACATACTTCTGCTGGAAACCGAAACACCCCATACCCTGGTGCGAGTTGATCTCAAACAGCATGTGACAGCCACCGGCGAGAACTACTACGGCATCAATCCCAAGGGTCAAGTTCCTCTTTTGGCGCTGCCAACCGGTGAGCTGCTCAGCGAGGGCTCGGTCATTTCCCAATTTATCGCCGAGCAGGCTAAATCCGAAACTCTACTGCCTTCCAGCGGCTTGAAGCGGTATCGAGTACTGGAGTGGCAGAACTACATTTCCAGTGAAATTCATAAATCCTTTTCACCCTTGTTTAACCCCGCCTTCAGTGCCGATGCCAAACAAGTCGTGCGCGGGCTGCTGCGCAAGAAGTACGAGTGGCTGAACGCACAGGTGGCTGATCGGTTGCTGACTGGAGAGAGTTTTACCATTGCCGACGCCTATTTATTCACGGTGAGTGGATGGGCACCGCGCGTTGGTGTCGATCTGGCGGACCTGGACAATTTGCAGGCATATTTAGCCCGAATCGCCGAGCGTCCGACCGTGCGCGAAGCGATTCAGGCTGAAACCGCCGGGGCTAATTAAAAGGATAGTCTGTATGCCTTACATACATATTCGACTGACCCGCGAAGGCGTCACCGCCGCGCAGAAAGCGGACCTTATCCGCCGTAGCACAGATATGATGGTCGAAGTCCTGCGGAAGGATCCGAATACCACTTTTGTGGTGATCGAGGAGGTGGACACCGACAATTGGGGTGTTGCCGGCCAGCCGGTGACCGAGCGGCGCAAATCGCGGACGGAAAAACATGGCTGACCAGTATGAGGCCGAGGAAACGGCGATCCGCGATCTGCTCACGCTCTACTTTGACGGACTTTATTTTGGGGACGTCGATCGGCTGCAACGAGCTTTTCATCCCTCTGCTATCTATGCGACCGTGACCCAGGGCAAGTTGTACCGGCTTTTTATGGAAGAATATTGGCCCGTGGTACGGGCGCGGGTAGCGCCGTCGAGTATCGACCAGCAACGGCGTGACCGAATCCTTTTTATCAACTTTGCGGGATCGACCACGGCTGTGGCGAAAGTTGAATGTGCGATTGGTGCGAACTTCTACACGGATGTTCTGACGTTTGTGAAGCTCGACGGGGTGTGGCGGATTATAACGAAGGTCTTTTCCGCCCATTCGAATCTACACATTTGAAGTGAAGTTCTGGGCTGGCCGGTGTGATTTTAGGCCGCTCTGGCCGCGAAGACGCTTTGGCCGGCCGCGAGGACGCTTTAGTCGCGAGGAAACAGCGCGTGACCTCGCGCATTTCAGTCTCGATCCAAAGCGCTCGCGCCTGCGTGTCTGCGAGGATCGTCCCGCAGACACGCAGGGTCTCTAGGTCACCGACCGCCTCCGCTGCGGCAATCAGAACTTTATAGGCGCCTATGGCCATATGGGTAAAATTGTGCACGGCAAGAATGCCTTTGACTGGTTCATCCTGCAGAGCAACGCCGGTTACGTTGTGGGCGCCGGCCGCGACCTTGCCGAACGCGTCCTTGACTAGCGATTTTTGGCCGCCGAGCCGCCGGATGCATTGTTGAAGCATATCCTGGCTCTGCTTAATGCGGCTCAGCTCGTTGTCCATCTTTGACTGCAGCTCTTGTCGGATTTTTAGCCGGCTGGCTTGCCCGGAAAACAATTGTTCCGCTTGCTCTTCCAAGGCATGGGCGTCGCGCAGCCAATCTCGCAAATATTCCCGCTCGGAACGCGCCATACTTTTTTCTCCTGATGTCCTGAATAATTTTCCCATGGAAATTAACCGTGTTACCAGTAATGCGTGCAGGTAATAATGCCCGTTTCCTGCCCGCCTGGTTACAGTCGAGATTTCTCTCCGAAGCTGTTAACAATTAACGGCCTCCAGTTAACAATCAGAGATTCAAATTGCTAGTTTGAAAGTAGCAATGGTTATGCCCGCGTTGTATCGCGATCAAAAAGGCGCGCTAGTTCCCGTCGCGGGTGCCACCGCACGAGTAAGCGCGGTACGCAAAAAAGAAGCTTTTGCAAAAGCCGGTGTAAATAAATGCTCCGCTCTGCGTTGCGAGTTATCCTTGCTGCATTTGATTTTGCGTGCTGAATAAAACGTTCGGAACTTTTTTTATTTATCATCGCCTATGAGAGGCGGCTGCCGAAAATTGGGCGGCGTTGTGAAACTAAAATTATTTAAAATCCAATAGCAAGAGGAACGACACATGGCTAACTCACAAAAATCTGCGGGTAACTCAGGCAATTTTGCGAACGACACCAAACGCGCGTCCGAAGCGGGCCGTAAAGGTGGGCAGGAAAGTGGCGGCAACTTCAAAAATGATCGCGAGCGCGCCTCCGAAGCCGGCCGCAAAGGCGGTGAAAACAGCCATCGCGGCAGCCAGCGAAGCTAAGTTGACGACTAATAAGTCGAAAGTGTAGCTTTAACCTTTTGCCGCGCCCGCTTGGGCGCGGTTTCCCGTTCTTCCGGTTCCCAGATGCTTATTAAAGGTGCTCATAAGCTATTTAATTCTCTTTGAGCCCACCCCCCCCCTTTATTGGAGCATCCAATCCTGTTT
>DJFO01000258.1 GCA_002432555.1 Marinagarivorans sp. UBA5870 | reverse complement strand
GATCCGCACGCCCATGAATGGCGTTATTGGGCTCGCGCACCTGCTTGGCGAAACCGAACTCACGCCGCAGCAGCGGCAGTACATCAATGTAATTCAGAATTCAGGCGAATCGCTCATCCATATCATTAACGAGATATTGGATCATCTGAAAATCGAATCGAAAAAAATCGAGTTGGAAAACACCCCGTTCGACCTCGAAAAGATTTTCCATGAGAGCGTTGCGCTTTTCAGCCACCGCGCCCGCGAAGCCGAAATCCAAGTCGTCGCCGTGTTCTCACCGCTCTGCCCCACGCTTCTCATAGGTGATCCGACACGGCTCCGCCAAGTGCTGGTGAACTTGTTGGGCAACGCTTTCAAGTTCACCAAGGCGGGAACCATCACCATCCACGCCGAAGCCGGCCCGCTGGAGGCCGGGCGAGTTCCTATCACCCTCTCTGTCGCCGACACGGGCATTGGCATCGAAGAAGGTCAGCTGCACCGGTTGTTCAAACCCTTCAGCCAGGCGGANNCGCCGCTACGGCGGCACCGGCCTTGGGCTTGCGATTTGTAAACAGCTGGTGGAATTGATGGGCGGCCGCATAGGGGTGGAGAGCGAAGTCGGCCGGGGCTCCAAGTTCTGGTTCGAAATTCCGCTAAAGCCCGCGTCGTTATCCCGGGGACCGCGCGCTGCCGCGCCGACCACCGTGTCCGACTCGCGCGCCGCGGCCCCGGCGGAATACGCCAATTTAGCGGCACTGCGGGTGCTGGTGGCCGAAGACAATCCGGTCAACCAAATGGTCATTACCGGCTACCTGAAAAAATATGGCATAGAGCCGGTGATAACCGAAAATGGCCGGCAAGCCGTGCAATACTGCGAGCATCACCCGGCCGAGGTCGACCTGATTTTAATGGATGGCGAAATGCCGGAAATGGACGGCTGGCAGGCGTCGGAGACCATCCGCGCCCTGGGGATCAAAGGCAAAAACGGCCTGCCCATCACCATAGTCGCCATGACCGCCCATGCTATAGAGGCCTACGAGAAAAAAGCGTTTTCGCACGGGATGAATGGATTTTTGAGCAAACCGCTCAACCCCTTGGAGCTGAGGAAGTTTTTGGTGGCCGCACACGCGGAGTTGAGGGTTGCGGAGGAAGTCGAATAAAATTCGCTCCCAAACCGTGCCATACCGCGAATAAAACCAATATTGGGTCGTGCTCCCGCCGCCACATCACTCAAAACCGTGCGCTCGGGAGCGGTGAACTTAGCGCGATTTGATCTCCGCGAAGCGTTTTTCCAGATCCTCCGCGCTCATAATTCCCGGCAAACGCTGATTGTCTTCGAATACCAAGGTCGGGGTTCCGTTCACGCCGTGTTTGGTGCCGAGATCCATATTGCGCTCAAGGGCGCCTATATCGCATTCACCGGACACCGGCGGCGGAGTTTTGCCGTCGACCATCCAGTCGCGCCAGACTTTGCTTGGGTCCTTTGCGCACCAAATATCGCGCGCTTTTTCCGGCGAATCGCCGGCAAGGATCGGAATCAAGAAAGTGTAAACGGTGATGTCCTTCACCTTAGTGAGCTCTTTTTCAAAATGTTTGCAGTAGCCGCAATTGGGATCGGCAAACACCACCAACTTGCGCGCGCCCGATCCCTGTTTCCACACCACCGCATCCTGCAGTGGCAACTTGGCAAAATCAAAAGCGGTCAATTTGGCGATGCGGTCCTGAGTGATATTTAATTGTTTCTGCAAATCGATGATATTGCCTTCGATAACAAAATCGCCCTGGTCGTCGCTGTAGAGAATTTCGGTTCCTATACGCACTTCCCAAATTCCCTTCAGCGGGGTTTGGACCACTTGGTCGATCGGTGGCAGGTTGGGCAGGCGCGCCGCGAGATTTTTACGAATGGCCGCCTCGTCGGCGAGAGCGGTGGTGGAGCAGAAAACCGCGGCGATATAAAGCGCGGGGATAAACCGGCGAATCGACATAAAATTCCTGTTTGGCGGGAATGAAGGACTCAGTTTGAGCCGCGCTGGCGCGGCTGTCCAGCGCCGGAACACGGCGGGCGGGAGTGTCCTATCGGGCGCGCGAGTTGCGGTTTGGCCGCCATGCTAAATCGCGCAGTCGCCGCGCGGAGACTTCGGCCGCTTATAGCGGCTGCATACTCGAGCCCCGCTCGCTCCCTCACTTCGCAAAAATCGCCTTGGGAATCATCGCGTGCACACCCTTGGTGCCGTCGACGGCCTGGGTGATGATCAGGTCGGCCGCGGCGCTGGAGAGCATATAGGCGTCCTCGCGCTTCAGGCCCTTTTTTTCCACTAGAAAATCGAGCATCTGGCTGGTGGCCATGCGGGCGGCTTCGTCGAGGTCGACGTTGAGTCCCATGGTCATGTAGTGCGTCGGGGTCTCCGCGCGGGGCCATTTCAGGTTTTGCTGCTTGTGCAGGATCACCTGGATCTCGCCCTTGAGCGAAGTTTCGATCGCCGAGACACACACCTCCCCGTGCCCTTGGGCCGCGTGCCCATCGCCGACGGACAAGTTGCCGCCGGCCACCTGCACCGGCAGATAAATCGTGCTGCCGGCGCCGAGGTCGCGATTATCCATATTGCCGCCGAAAAAATTCGGCGGGCCGCTGGGCACCCGGCCCATGCTGACAGGCGGCGCCACCCCTATGACACCCCAAAAAGGCTTCACCGGCACCTTTACTCCGGGCACGTATTCCACGCTCTGGTCCTTGAGGTCGATCCAAAGCACCCGCTGCTTCTCGTAGTTAAATTCATCGGGGAGCACGCCGCGCTCAGGGCGAAAGCCCTGGCCGGCGATCGGCAGGCGCACAGCTACCGAGAGGATACGCACTTCCAGGGTGTCGCCGGGCTCGGCGCCGCGCACGGCTATAGGTCCGTTGAGCGTGTGATCACCGCGGCCGTTGCCTTCCACGCCTTCGTACATGGTGTAAAGCTCCGCCGGGATCTTCTCCTTGGGCACCCCGAGGGCCTCGTAATAACGAGGGTTGCCGGACACGGTCTCCAGGTGCACAAAATCCCCCGAATCTATCGTCAGCACCGGCGGCAGAGTACCGTCGAAAAAGCTGCGGTGCACCGTAGTAGGCGTCGCCTTGAACTCGTGCACCTTGCCGGGCTTGGTCGCCGACGGCGGCGGTGCCGCCTCAGCCGCCCCGGCCAGAATTACGCAGGCGCAGCTGAGATAAAAGCGAAAAAAGCCCATTGGCGCATCACGCATAGGGGGTCACCGGCGGCACCGGCGTTTTAGGCGAAAGTGGCGGCACCTGCAAATGCCATTCGGTGGCCTGCTCATAGGCGCGCGCCAGGGCCAGCACTTTGCCCTCGGCAAAATGGGGTCCGGCGATCATCAGGCCGATCGGCAAGCCGCTCTTGCTGAAACCGCAGGGAATGGAAACGGCCGGAATGCCGAACACGTTAAACGGCTGACAATTGGAAGCCACCCGCGGGTTGCCCTGCTTGCCCTCGTTGGCGCGTTCGATCAGTTCGTTGAGCGTGGGCGGCAGTATGCGTTGGGTCGGCAGCACCACCAAGTCCACTTCTTTGAATGCATCGTCCACCTCGCGCCGTACCTGTTCCACCGCCCACTTGGCCCGTATGTAATCCACCGCCTTGGGTTCGGTGTCGGCGGCAGTCTGCAAACGGCGCCGCTCGGGCATCATGTATTTGCCCGCCGCATTTTTGAAATATTCCTCGTGCCACGCGTAGGTTTCGCCCAACACCCCCAGACTGCCGAGATGGGCGACCGCGGGCAGGGTCACGTCACTGACGCCGCGGGTCAAGGTGGTCAGCAATCCTAGGGCCGCCTCCACGGCGCGTTCCACCTCGGGATCCAGATCATCGAAATAACTTAAGGGTTTACCAAGTTTGAAGCCTGTAACAGGCTGGCCGAGCTGAGCTACATAATCCTCCTTGGGGTGCTGCACGCTCGTAATATCGTAGCGGTCGTAGCCGGCCATCACATTGAGCATCAAGGCCGTGTCCTCCACGGTGCGGGTCATGGGGCCGCAATGGTCGAGGGATAAAGTGAGCGGCAGTATGCCCTTGATGGGCACCAGGCCGTAGGTCGGTTTCAATCCGACAATGCCGCAGTAGGAGGCCGGCATGCGCACCGAGCCGCCGGTGTCCGTGCCGAGGGCGCCGAAAGCCAGGCGCGCGGCAATGGCGGCGCCGGAGCCGGAGGAGGACCCGCCGGTGTTATGGGCGAGATTCCACGGATTGCGCGACGGGCCGTAAAACGAAGTCTCCCCGCCGCCCATGGCGAATTCCTGGGTGTTGGCCTTGCCAATCATCACGGCACCGGCGGCGCGCAAGCGCGCCACCACCGTGGCGTCTTCCGCTGGTACCCGATCGGCAAACAGGGCGCTGCCACCGGTGGTGCGCGCGCCGGCGGTATCGATGATGTCCTTGATTGCGAGGGGCACCCCGTGCAGCGGACCGCGCACGCGGCCGGCCTTCAGTTCAGAATCCAGCTGCTCTGCCTGCGCCAGCGCTTGCTGCCGCAGCACCGTGATAAAAGCGTCGAGCTTGGAATCGTAAGTATCGATGCGGTCGAGACAGGCCTGGGTCAATTGGGTTGCCGTCACTTCGCCGGTGCGCACTTTGGCAGCGGCTTCGGCGAGGGTCAGGCCGGCGGGATCGGCGCTCGTCTTGGCGCGCGCCAGTCCCGGCGCCGCCAACTGCGCCGCCGCGCCGAGCATCATGAAGTTGAATTGACGTCGGTTGAGGGGCATAAGGTCACCTTTTGATTGGTAGAAAAATTGGGGTCTTTATTTATCTGGGCATTTAGCCGGAACATTTATCCGGGCATTTATCCGGACACCCACCATTCGCGCCATTAGCCGGACATTTATCCGGACACCCACCACTATTT
>DJFO01000270.1:4248-10722 GCA_002432555.1 Marinagarivorans sp. UBA5870 | reverse complement strand
AGCGCGGGCTCTACACCAGCTGGATCCAGACTACGGCGACCCTCGGATTATTCCTTTCTCTACTGGTGATTCTCACCTGTCGCGTTACCTTGGGTGACGCCTTCGACGAGTGGGGCTGGCGGATTCCTTTCCTGATTTCGCTCATACTGCTGGTTGTTTCCGTTTATATTCGTCTGCAATTGCAGGAGTCACCGGCGTTTCTGGAAATCAAAGCCGAAGGCAAACTTTCCAAGGCGCCATTAACGGAGGCCTTTGGCAACTGGGGCAATCTTAAAATCGTGATTTTGGCGCTGGTCGGTGCCACGGCGGGCCAGGCGGTAGTGTGGTACGGGGGACAATTTTATGCCCTGTTTTTTATTGAGAAGATTCTGCAGGTGGAGCCGAAATCGGCAAACTTGATTATTGCGGCGGCTCTGGTCATAGGTACACCGTTTTTTGTGGTGTTCGGTGCTCTCTCCGATAAGATCGGCAGAAAGAAAATCATCATGGCCGGCTGCATACTCGCGGCGCTGACCTATTTCCCGGTGTTTAAGGGCCTGACGCATTTCGCCAACCCCGCGCTGGAACGAGCGGTTGAAACGGCTCCAGTGACCGTGGTTGCCGACGAAGCGGACTGCTCATTCCAATTTGATCCGGTCGGCAAAAAGGCATTTACCAATTCCTGTGACGTGGCAAAGTCAGCCCTGGCCCGCGCGGGTGTGCCTTATTCAAACGAAGCTGCACCGGCGGGCTCCATCGCAAGAGTTCGCATCGGCGATGCAACGTCCGTGGTTTACGTCGATTCTTTCGCTGGCAATAATCTACCGAAAGCCGAATTCAAGCCAGCGGCCGACGCCTTTACAGCGCAACTGAAAGCGGAACTGGTAAAAGCCGGATATCCAGCCAAAGCTGACATGGCGCAAGTCAATTATCCGATGGTCATACTCCTGTGCAGCTATCTGGTGATTCTGGTGACCATGGTTTATGGGCCGATTGCCGCGTGGTTGGTGGAACTCTTCCCGACTCGTATCCGTTACACCTCCATGTCCTTGCCATACCACATAGGTAATGGCTGGTTTGGCGGCTTTCTGCCGGTTACCTCCTTCGCCATAGTGGCGGCCACGGGGAACATATATAACGGTTTATGGTATCCGATCGTAGTCGCTGTCATGACAGCCATTATAGGTACGCTGTTCCTGCGGGAGACGCACAAGGAACCCTTAATGCGCTAATTATCCTGAGCCGTTCCGGCTGATAAAAAAGGGGAGCAGGTTTATTTTAGCTCGTGGCAGCTAAAAATAAATCGGCTCCCTTTTTCGTTTTAGGGATCTATGTCGACCAAGTGTTCGTAGATGGTGTTGTACCAGGCCCGAGCCATGCGCGCGTAACCCTGCGGACTGGGATGGACCGTATCGGCCAACTCGCTGTCGGGAAAGCCGCCGAATTGATCGACGTAGAGGATATTTTTCCCCTGGGCGATCCGCTGCTCAATTAGGCTGGGGATTTGCGCGTTGTACTGATTCACATCACTGGCGCGAAACGGCAGTGGAATGATATTGGAGACTACCAAAAGGGCATCAGGTGCTTTGGCTGTAATGCGGTCGATCAAGCTTGCCAGGCGAGTCGATGCACCGTTCGCGGTATTGATCATGTCGTTGGTGCCAATGTGCAGCAGTATGATGTGCGGATTTTCGTTTAGGGCGTCCTGCTGCACTATGGTGTCGATCTGCGTTATGGTCCAGCCGCTGTGGCCCTCGTGAGCGCGGGGAAACAAAATGGAGGTTCCCGGAAGCGTGGTGGGCCCGTTTTGCGAATTGCCGACAAATGTAATATCGAATCCCGCCTCCAGGGCGAGGCGATAGAGCTCAATTCTGTAGCCTCCCGGCTGTGTGGTAAAGCGTTCGGTAATCGAATCCCCCAAAGGCAGAATTTTACAAAGCGCGTCCGCCGGGCAAAATTGCGAGAGTGAGCCGGAGGAAGAGCTGGACGAGCTGCTGCTGGAACTGCTGCTTGAAGAGCTTGAAGAGCTTGAAGAGCTTGAAGAGCTTGAAGAGCTGCCAGTTTGCTGGTTGCTGCCACCGCAGGCAATCAGCAGCAACGCACTGACAGTAACAACGCAGCCTTCCCGTAAAGTGCGGAGTGTGCGCATGGTTGTGGCCTTTTGATTTGGGTAGGAACTTTTACTTTATCCAGCGCGACCCTCTCCGGCAATTATTCCCGACCCTCATGCGCGACATCATTCATGAATTTATGATGGGTATCACTTCTGTGATTTTGTTCGGATTATCTCTGTTAAATCCCGCATAGTTTCCCGGCATAAAAATAAAAAGTCAAAATGGCTACTAGCTCGGTCAATTTACTTATTTTTGGCCGAGGCCAGTCTTCGGACAACAATGTTGCACGCGCTACCTGCGGAGTGACGCGGGACTCAGAGGCAAATGAGAGGCAAAAAAAGGGGCGTCTATGACGCCCCGGGGAGAAAGTTAAAGCGGCTCGCCTTTATTGGCCGGAGAGAGCCTCTTTAAAGCCGTCATAGGCCGGCTTCTTGGCAAGGCTGGCATTCCAAAGCAGCGGCCAGTCCGGGTCCTGCGCAAACCAGCTGTCTGGATCGGCAATGCCCCACACGGTGATGCCGCCCCGTCGGTCAGCCGGTACCGTTTCAAGATAGGCTTTGACGATGTCCTTGTAACGCTGCTTCTGTTGTTGCAATTCCGGGCAGTTATTGCAGGATGTGATCACCTTCGGCGGATTGGCGTATTTGTTGTTTACTCGAACATCCAGCTCCGTCAGCTTGATTTTCAATTTGGGATCCAGGTTGAGGATCTTCTGCCAGGAGGCTTTGATGCTGGCGATACTCGGCCAGTCGGGCAATACGTGCATCTGGAATCCCACCCCGTCGATCGGCACATTGCGGCTCAGCAGGTAGGAAATCAAATTGACGAGGCCAGTGGTCTTGTCTCCATTTTCTTCCGTATTGAAGTCATTGTAGTAAAGCACCGCAGTGGGATCCGCCGCACGCGCCGCGCGGAACGCTTCTTCGATGTAGCCGGGTCCGTTGTATTGCCGATAAAAAACGGAGTGGCGGTNNAGGTTTGGCCCGAGCCGTTGTCAGCTCCGTCGAAGAGGGCTTCGTTGACTACGTCCCAGCTTGCTAGCTGACCTTTGTGCTTAGTGGCTACGCCAGTGACGTGGTTGACGAATTTGGTTTTGAAATCGGCGCCGGGAGTTTTCGCCCAGCTGGGCAGCTGATAGTCCGGATGCCAAACGAGCGCATGGCCGTGCACCGCGACATTGTTCTGTTTCGCCCAACTGATCATTTGATCCGCCAGAGAGTTGGCGAAATTGCTCTCATTGTAGTAGCTCATTTTCATCTGATTTTCGGCGCTGATCTGGCTGAAGTCGCCGGTCACAATCGCCTGCCGCGCGGCATTGGAGAGCACGTTCGCGGTGCCGCTGACGGCCACTGCCACACCTATGGGGAAATTGGCTAATGCGGAGAGGCCTCGGCGCGTCGGATCCGGGTTTGGATCCGGATCGGGGCCGCCGTCCACTTCACCAACAACGGTGAAATCATCCACATGGAAACTTACATTGGTCGACCCCGACACCGATTCGAGGATAAAACTTTCGAAGGGCGTGGTACCGTCGGGAATATAGGTACCCGTGAGCAGCGTCCAGCCGTCGGCATTCACTTCGGCGCTGTCGATCTCGGTGTATTCCAGGTAGGTGGTCGTATCGGCATCGTCGACCAGTTTGCCGGTGATCTTAATGGTCTCAGCGGGTTCACCCGGAGCCAACTTGACCCAGGCCGCGACTTCGTAGGTATTGCCGGCGGTCAAGGTACCGACGCTAAATGTAGCCCCCTGCCAGTAATCGGTCCGGCCGCTAACCAACAAACTGCCGGCGCCGCCGTGTTTGTCGGCGGTGCTGCGGGCGATTTGCACATCCCCGCGAGCCGCCCAATGGGAGGTGCCGTTTTCCACATCACCATTCACGGCGATATTGTTGCTCGGCGCCCCGCTGGAGCTGGAAGACGAACTGCTCGAACTGGAGGAGCTGCTGGAACTTGAACTGGACGAGCTGCTTGAGCTGGACGAACTGCTTGAGCTAGACGAACTGCTCGAACTATTGGACGAGGAGCTGCTTGAACTGGAGGAGGAGCTGCTCGAACTGGAGGAGGAGCTGCTCGAGCTGGAGGATGACGAGCTGGATGAGTCGGGTCCTGAACCGCCGCAGGCGACCAGGCTGATAATGAGCAGCGCCGCCAACCCGTGGCGGCCGAGCTTCCTCAGGGAGAGGTGGTTTGGCAGAAACATAAACAATTCCTCCTGTAAATCGAATCACGCTCGCGGCGCTTTTTGTTAGGGTCAGCTGGTAGCGAAAAAACTCGCGGTGTGCAGAGCGCCTGGGTTTTACGTCGAAACCCCGCAGGCAATTGTTATTTTCTACGCTTTAAAATTGTTCTGACGAGGCGAACTCTGCGACCCGCGCTCACGGAAGAGCGAGATGTTTAAGGTCGCGGATCCCCGCCGTGCGGCACTGCGCGTAACGCGTTGCAGCAGAACTGGCGAAATCTCAGGCGCTTAATATACTGATTTGCGGCCTACGGGGTCGGGTGAAAGAAGACAACTTGTGAGGACCATCAAATTTTTTTATAGCAACATTGGACAGAAGCTAAAAAAGCATATACCGGCAGTTAAAAAAGGAATATCTCGCAAAAATGGTTTGTCACAGGCTTTGGCGGAGTAGTGGCGACCTGTATCTGGACTGGCGGCTTCCGCAGCCACTGGTGAACTCGTCGGCACGATCCCGTGCCTTGGCATCACCCGTCGTACCCGGTACCACCCACCTTAGTTTTGCCGCGTGAGTTTGGCTCGGGGCTCGGTGCGGTAACACGATTGACTCCCGCCTTTACAAGGGTTTGCAAAAAGTTCTGTTTCGCCGTGTGTCTGCTGGTTTGTAGTCCGCCTAAAAGCAATAAATCCCCCGGGAAAATCGGCTGTTCTCCGCTTTTTCTGAGATGGGCATACTCCTTGCTCTGTGACTATCGCCTTTCAACAGTCATCAGAGGATGGTTTATGAAACGTCTCATGGCCTTGGTACTTGCAGGTGTATTGGGTTTAACCGTGCTCACCGGTTGCGAAACCATGGAAGGAATGGGTCGCGATGTGCAAAAAGCCGGCGACAAAATGGAAGACGCTGCCGACCGATAACCAGGGGCAGATAACCGGGGCATGTGCCTCATAAACGCGTGGATTTTTCCGGGCTGCCAATCCCCCGTGTGGATGGCCCCAAAAAAATGGCAAAAGGGAAATTTTTCCATACTTGAACCTACAGATGATTTCTATTGGTGCAGGACGGATTTTGTCTCAATAGAAATCGACAAAAGAGCGCAAATCCACGCTTTAAGGCACCTTGGGGGTGCCTTTTTTATTTGTATTGACTCGGCACTTTGCCGTGGCGGCATTCTTGTGACTGCTCAACCTTTTATGACTGCTCGACCTTTTTTACCTGCTCAACCTTTTTTAACTGCTCAACCTTTTGTAACTGCTCAAGTTGGGGTTCCTCGCGCTTTTGGCCAGTATGGCTGACCCGTCAGTCAGGCACGGTTGCCGGCGCGCATCCCTCCGTCCACTGACCTCTGCCAGGGGAATCTTCGGTTATACCTAAGCCCAGTTAACACGCCCCAGCGGCGAATGGCGTTTCGGCGAGTCCTGGTCTACCGTGCAAATTGGGAGGCTGCATTTTTTCTGCCGGCGTGGCGGCCCGCGGGCAGCTAAAATTATTCTGGCAGATCCCTGAATGGGATGAGCAAATGTCTCGTTACACCCCGACGATCTCTTCAAAGGAGTCGCGCATGCGCAAACGATTGTCCCAGAGCAAAAGAATGGTGGAGCAACGCGCTCAATGAACCTAAAGCATCATGTGGCATTGTTGGTTTTTTTGGCTCTCCAGCTGCTGTTGGCATTTCTGGCCGCACCTTGGTGGCTGAGCACGGCAATCTCGACCGTGGCGGTCGCCGCCTGGCTGTATTGGCCGGCGTCTGCGCCGCCCGCTGCCGACGCTGCCTCCAGCCGAGAGAAGACTGCCCGCGACATGGCCGCGGATATTTCTCAGGCCACTTCTAAAATGGCTACCGGAGCCGCCGAGGTGTCTTTTTATATCGATGGATTGGTGAAAGACATTAAGCGCAGCGGTGGCGAATGTGAGGAAATCGCAGCTGCCAGTCACAATCTTGCGCAAACCAGCGGGGAGTTGAACGGTAACCTGCAGACGATCAGTCGAACCATCACGCAGACCGCCAATGCCTTCCAAGCGGCTGATACACGGTTGCAAACCGGCGTGTCCGGGATTGGCCGCCTCGCCAACTCGGTGCGCAACGCGGCGGACCAACTGCATCAGTTGCGCACGAGTGCTGACGACATTCAACGCATTACCGATGTGATCAATAGTCTTGCCGGGCAGACAAATCTGCTGGCCTTGAACGCGGCCATC
>DJFO01000270.1:0-4148 GCA_002432555.1 Marinagarivorans sp. UBA5870 | reverse complement strand
ATGACCGAACTACAGCAGACCAGCGAACAGGTTAAGCAGGAGCTGCAGCAGGTGGCGGGAGGGATCAATGGCATCAACACGGAAATGAGCCATTCCTCGACGGCGCTCAATCAAATCGAGCAGGCGAGCGGCGCGGTGGAAAACACCAGCGAGCGCATCAGTCAGTCGATCACTCAAATTCGTCGCGCACNNATCTACGCCGACCTGTCCCAGGTGAGTGATGAGTTGTTTTTCATTCCGGTGCTGCGGGAGGCAGAGCAGGCCGCGACAGCCATCGGCCAGCTGTTCGAGCGGGCGCTCACCGATGGCCGCTTGACCCACGCTCAATTGTTCAGCGAACAATACACGCCGATTCCCAGCACCAACCCGCAGAAATACCATACTCCCTTTGACGGCTTCACGGATACGCATCTGCCACCTATACAGGAGCCCATTCTCCTGCGCCATGCCAATATCCTCTACGCCGGAGCGGTGGATCGCCGGGGCTATTTTCCCACCCACAATAAAAAATACTCGCAGCCGCTCACGGGAAAATATGAAGTGGATCTGGTGAATAATCGCGGCAAACGAATATTTGGTGACCGCACCGGGCAGCGCAGTGGCGCCAACACACAGCCCATGCTGTTGCAGACTTATAAGCGGGATACCGGCGAAATCCTGCACGACTTGTCGGTGCCCATCTATGTACAAGGGCGTCACTGGGGCGGTTTTCGCATCGGCTTCAAGCGCGCGTGAGCTCGCCCTGCGAACCGACCGCGTGGCGCGGCAAAAAATGCGGGCTNNGCTCGACCGCAGTGAGAGGGGCTGACGATGGGGGAGCTTTCGCTCGAGGGGATTGCGCAATTGGCCGCGCGCGAAGTGCCGTTTCCACCGGACGACATACAGCGCGGCCTGGTGCGCTCGCTCCTTTGGCCCCTGCGCGACGTCCTCGAGGCTGACCTTTTGCGTCTGAGAGCGGAATTTGATCGCCGTTTCCTCCAGCAACATCCGCATTTATCGAAGGATTTTCCCATAGGTTTTTGCCGGGAAATCAGCGCGGGAGTTTTGGCACTGTTGCGCCAAGAAATCAAGGCGCCAGCGTCGGCGGGCGTTGCGGCGCTACGCCATTTTTGCATAGCGGGCGGAACCGTGAAAATGGTGTGGGGAAGCTTGCGTCAAAGCTATTTCCAGAACGCGTTCCAGGTGGGTGATCTTTATGTGGATGTGGCCAACGACAGCGTGGTGCGAACCAAGCCGAAAGTAGAGATTTTGCCGTTTGATCAAGCGGATTTTCGCGCGGTCGTTGACTATTCGGAATATGCGCAGCTCGCGTTAACTTATTGGCGGGCGAGGGTGTACCCGAATCGTTATCTGCCGCAGTTCGCGCCGCTCTATCCACTTCTGCTGGTTTACCCATCCGGCCAGATCAAGCTGCATTCGCCATACGAGACGCTCTTTTTTCAAAACCTTCTCAGCAACCATCGCCTCGCAGAGCAGGTGATCTGCGACAGCTCTTTGAGCGAACAAAGCTTGCCCCCGACGGATTTTGCGCGTCTGCAGCGGCAGCTGATTCGTCTGCCGCGAATCACTGCGGAAGTAACGGCGGACCTGCGCGACATTTTCAGTCGTGCGCGCGCTTCCCAATTGCGTTTTGACGTCGGCCGGTGCCAAGGAATGATCGATCTCGCTCTCGCCTTCAACGCGACGGCAAGTGAGACGGTGGTTTAACCTTCCCTGAGGCGCGAGTATCTAGCGCAACAATTTGTGCTTGCGCAACTGCGCGCGCAATTGATGGTAGGTCAAGCCCAGTAGGCGCGCGGCGTCGCGCTGGTTGAATTTGGCCCGCTCCAGCGCCACCTTCAGCCAAACCATTTCCTGCGCGCGGCACGCCTGTTTGAAGTCGAGCGGGAGATCGGTCGGTGCATTTGTTTCGCGCGCCGCCTCGCTTGCCGGTGCCGGTGCCGGTGCCNNGCCGGTGCCGGTGCCGGCGTCGCCGGCGGCTTGGGTCGATAGGGGGACGCGAAAGGGTCCAGCAGGATTTCGTCCAGCTGTTCTTCCTCCTGATGGCGGTAGACACTGCGCTCGACTGCATTTTTCAGCTCGCGAATGTTTCCCGGCCACGAATGCGTCTGCAAGACCGCTTTTGCCCGGGGGCTGAAGCCCGGAAAAAATGCCAGGCCGAGCTCCTTGCACATGGACACCGCGAAATACTCCGCGAGAATCACTATGTCCTCAAGGCGCTCGCGCAAAGGGGGCAGGGTGATCACGTCGAATGCCAGGCGGTCCAGCAGATCGTGGCGGAACCGCCCGCGAGACGCGAGGGCCGGCAGGTCCTCATTCGTCGCCGCGACCAGGCGGATATCCACCCGCTGGCTGCCGCTGCCGCCGAGGCGCTCGAATTCTCCGTATTCGATAAATCGGAGCAGTTTTTCCTGCACCATCAGTGACATTGTCCCCAGCTCATCAAGAAACAGCGTGCCCCCGTCTGCCCNNGGCGGCCCCGGTGAAGGCGCCCGCTTCGTGGCCAAACAATTCCGACTCCAACAGGTTTTCGCTGACGGCGGCACAGTTCATTTTGATGAGCGGTTTGGCCCAGCGGTCGGACAGAAAATGCAGGCGCTCAGCGACCAGCTCTTTGCCCGTGCCGCGTTCACCGACCACCAGGACGGGCCGATTGAGGTTGGTCAGGCGCGATACCTGTTCCAGCACCGCCAGGTGACCGTTGGATTCTCCCAGGAGTTTGTTGTTATAGGTAACCATATCCGCCAACAAATGGTTGAAAGGGCGAAAGCATAGCTTTTTTCGCCACTCAAAGTGAACGTTGCTGTCGGAAGGGGCGGAAGAACCTATGAAAAACAAAGGGTTAACCGCTCCGCACGGCTTGGCACAAATACTGTAATGCGCCTCACCACCAGCATTCGGGCAAATGGGGTCGCCACCGAGTGAGGGTTTTCTTACACCTCGTCAAACAAGGAGCATGTCATGGGTATATTTTCGCGTTTTTCAGACATCATCAATTCCAATCTCAATGCCCTGCTGGATAAGGCGGAGGATCCGGAAAAAATGGTCCGTCTTATCATTCAGGAAATGGAGGAAACCCTGGTGGAGGTGCGCACCGTGTCCGCCAAGGCCATAGCCGATAAAAAAGAGTTGTTACGCCGCAAACAATGGTTGCTCGATCAAGCGGATGCCTGGCAGGTCAAAGCGGAGCTGGCCCTCTCCAAACAGCGCGACGATCTCGCCAAAGGAGCCCTCGCGGAAAAACTCCGCTTCTCACAGGAGGCGCAGGATGCAGACGTGGAGCTCGCCACCCTGGAGAATAGTCTGGTGGAACTGGAAAGTGAAATTACTCAGTTGCAACAAAAACTCGCCGAAGCAAAAACCCGACAAAAAACCTTGGTGCTGCGGCACACCGCCGCCAGTTCAAAATTAAAAGTCCGCCAAACCTTGCACATGCAAAATTCTCTGTCACGCCTCGAGGGGTACGAACGTAAGCTCGATGAGCTGGAAGGGCGGGTGGAATCTTACGATCTCGGCAAAAAATCGCTGGCTGACGAAATCGAGCAATTGGCCAAAGACGACGAAATCGAAGCTCAACTCGCGGCGCTCAAGCAGAAAATGGCCAATCAATAATTAGCATCATTCAAGGAGAAAATCATGCTAGCCATTGCAGAAGGTATTGCGGCGCTGAGCCTGGCCCTGTGTTTCCTGGCCTTGCCGGTGTGGATTTTTTCGCGCCTGGCGCGTCGCCACCAACAGGGACATTCTGATTCGGGGGGCGACGACAAACAGAAAATCGAACAGCTGCTCGGTCAGGCGGAAACCATGGAGGCTCGACTCATCACCCTCGAGGCGATTCTCGATAAACAACATCCCAATTGGAGGCGCGAAATATGAGTCGATTCAGCGGCGATCGCAAACTGTATCGCAATCGAAAAAAGGGCCTGGTCGGTGGTGTTTGTGCAGGCGTTGCCGACTACTTCGAAGTGGATCGGATCCTGGTCCGCATCCTATTTATTACGGCCCTGATCTTGACATTGCAGGTGGCGCTGATTGTTTACGTGGTGGCCTACTTTGCGCTGGATAACGATCCCAATACACTGACGGACGACGACGGCCGGCTGCGGAGCCGCTTTGACAGCACCTTTGAGCGCAAGTCGGTGCTGAAT
>DJFO01000151.1:1837-14684 GCA_002432555.1 Marinagarivorans sp. UBA5870 | reverse complement strand
ACCATCTCCGGCGAAGTGCCCCAGGTCACTTGCGGCTGGATGGTCGCCCCGTCCAAACGCACCACCCGATCAAAACGCGCATCCGCATCGCTGTGAAGTTCGCGCCAGGCGGCGACCGCTTGGTCCCACAGAATTCCCTTGGGGGCGAACGGCTTGTCTTTGACGTAAGCCAGGGTCACCTCGTCGACCGCGACCATACCCGCGCGAGCGCCCGCTTCGATGGCCATATTGCACACCGTCAAACGTCCCTCCATGGACATGTCACGGAACACCTGCCCGCCAAACTCTATGGCATAACCGGTGCCGCCCGCCGTTCCTATCACGCCGATAATGGCCAAGACCACGTCCTTCGGCGTAACACCGGCCCCCAACAAGCCGTCCACCTGGACCAACATGTTTTTCATTTTTTTNNATGCTCCACCTCGCTGGTGCCGATACCAAAAGCCAAGGCGCCGAGTGCCCCATTGGTGGAAGTATGGGAATCGCCGCACACAATCGTCATGCCCGGCAGGCAGGCTCCGGTCTCCGGCCCTACCACATGAACGATCCCTTGGCGCCGATCGTTGATTTTAAATTCGAGAATGCCCAGCTCGTCGCAATTGTCATCCAGGGTCTTCACCTGGATTTTGGATACCGCATCGGCGATGCCGTCCACCCCGGCGGATCTTTCGCGGGATGTGGTGGGAACGTTGTGGTCAGGCGTCGCCACTATACATNNCTATACTGTCGACCCGCCAGGGGCGTCGCCCAGCCAAGCGCAAACCTTCGAAGGCTTGCGGCGAAGTCACCTCATGCACAATGTGGCGGTCAATATAAATAAGCGCGGAGCCGTCGTCCCGCTCACGCACCAGATGCGCCTGCCATAACTTATCGTATAACGTCATCCCAGCCATTCGTGATTCCTCTCAACCCTCACCAAACAATGACGGCATCCTAAAGATTCCTCTAAAATAACTCCAATTCATTATTTTTATATTTTGCATTCCCCGGACGAATGTAACCATGGATCTAGAGAATTTAAGAGCGTTTCAAGCTGTGGCCCGCTGCGGGTCTTTTTCCCAAGCCGCGACAGAATTGTTCATCACCCAACCGGCCGTCAGTAAGCGGATCGCGGCCTTAGAAACGACACTGGGGACGCCGCTTTTTGATCGGGTTGGCAAAACCATCCAGTTGACCCAAGCGGGGCGGGTTCTGCTGCCGCGGGTTGAAACCATCCTGCACCAACTCAATGAGGCGAAACGCGCACTTGCGGACCTCTCGGGCGAAGTGCGGGGCGAGCTGCGAGTGGCGACCAGCCATCACCTGGGGCTGCATAAACTTCCCCCTGTGCTGCGCGCGTTTGCTTCGACGTACCCCAAGGTCAACTTGAAATTTGAGTTTCTCGCCTCGGAAGTCGCGTTGGAACGAGTACAAAGGGGCGTCTGTGAACTCGCCGTGGTCACCCTGGCGCCAGAACCGGTCGAACAATTGGAATTCGAGGTGCTCTGGCAAGATCGTTTGCGATTCGTCACCAGTACGGCTTCGGATCTGCCGCAACATACCAACCTACTCACCTTGAGCGAGTCTCCGGCGATACTACCGGACCTCAGCACTTATACTGGGCGCTTGGTAAAACGCTGTTTTGATGAGCGTCATCTGCCCCTGAGCATAAACATGAGCACGAATTATCTGGAGACGATCAAAATGATGGTGTCTGTGGGTTTGGGATGGAGTGTTCTACCGGAATCCATGATGGACGAGCAGATCCGCCCCCTGAATATGGCTGGCGTTTCCCTAGTGCGCGACCTCGGTGTAGCCAAACACCACAAACGTCAACTCAGCAATGCAGCCCTGGCCTTCTACGATGTGTTACACGCCAATCGATCCATGCTTCCACCAGTGCAGCGGGCGACGGATGATTTCTCTGCTATATAACCTAAGGCACCGAATTTTGCGGGGGCGCCCTGCAACCATAGCGACGAGTTCTCGCGCCCGAGCCCGACAACCATAAGAGAGGCCAACATGAATAAATCATTGCTCGCGCTCGCTCTTGTCGCCTTGCCGTCGATCGGCTGGGCCGACACACTCTTGGGTCTTTATGCCGGCGCCGGCCAGTGGTACATCAACCTGGAAGGGGATGTCGGTCAAAACGGTTCCACCACCACACTCGACGATCTCGGATTCGACAATGAAACCAGCAATGTTTTCTGGCTGATGCTGGAACACCCGGTCCCCATACTCCCCAATCTGCGGGTGATGCACAGCTCCATATCAGCGACCGAGACATCCACCACGTCTCAGCGTTTTACGATCGGTGGGGTCACCATCGATGCCGAGGTCAGCGTACTGACAGACATGGACTTGTCCCATACGGACGGCACTCTTTATTACGAACTCCTCGACAACTGGCTGACATTCGATCTCGGTGTGACAGCGCGCCATATGTCCGGGTATGTGGAAGTGCAGAGTGAAGTGACTGCCGCAGCGCGCGCGGAGTTGGAGGGAGTTTTACCGCTCCTCTATCTCAACGTGCAGCTGGATTTTCCCTATTCGGGTTGGAGCATAGGGGCGACCGGCAACGGCGTGACCTACCGCGGCGACAAACTCACGGATTTTTCCGCGCGGCTCGGATACAGCTTTGAAGTGACGCCGCTGATGGATATCGGGGTCAACCTCGGGTACCGCAGCCTAGCACTCCAGGCGGAAGAGCTGGATGATCTCTACGCAGACGCCACCATATCGGGGGCGTTTGCCGAACTCCAGATCCATTTTTGAAAGTCCGCAGTCGCTAGCGGGATCCGCGTTTGATCGCCCGCGTCTCACCGTTAGCGCCGCTGTGCAGGTCGTTGTCGGACAAGGCATTCTCGGTCCCCTCATCCGCAGCGGCGGCGCGTTCGACCGCCACTTTGACGGCCGGAGTGTCACCGACCTTGAGCCACTGATAGGTGGCGCGGTGCCAGCGGGCGGCGGCCTGCGCTTGATAAAATTCCAAGTGCTGTGGTTTATTCTCGGTCTCTGCCTCCCAGCGCTGCAGAATCTGAGCGAGTTCGGCAGCGCTTTGCCAAGCGACAGCGGCTGCATTGTCCACCGCAGCACGGCCGTAAATATCCCCGCTGTACTCGTAGGTCGCCGCGGCCAAGCGGGCGCTCTTGAATGCCAAGGCCCCATAGGCCTTCCGCAGCCGTTGTTCAGCGCTGGCATTCTGCGAGGTCTGCCACAGCTGATCACTGTAGGTCTTTAACTGAAGGGCTCGATCCGCAGTCTCCCGCGCGTAATCCTCCGCAAGCTCCCGCACGTCTTTCGTCCGGCCGACCCGCTGCAATTCCCCTATGACCTGCACATGCAGCGCGTACAATTTTTCGCTGTCGCGCTCAAGCAGACCCAGCACCTGAATGGCATCCCCAAACTGCTGCGCCTTTTCCCGATTTTTCAGGGCGCTGAGGGACTCGTTGAGCGACCAGATTTGGGTCGCGATCAGCTGCTGGAGAACAGGGACATCCTGATGGGAGGGTGGCGCTGCATATTTTTGCGCTTGGAGCGTTGTCGCCACCGGGAAACCCGCCGGTCCATGCATCCCGCAAAACGTTTTTGGTTTTCCCTGGTTGGCGACGCATTCGCCGATCACCTGTGCTTCGCGGGCGAGGCACAGGTCGCGCCATCGATTGTCAGTGATCGACTCACAGGCACAATCCACCTGGGGGCACTGTTTATTTGAACCTGCCGCATATGCGGAGCTCGCCGCCGCGAAAGCGAGGAAAAATAACGCAAAAGAATGGGCCAATTTCATGGATTCACCTTGTCCTTATGCTGCGTTAGCGAAACACTCCAATGGTGCAGAAGCACAGCATTTTGAACTGAGCATATACAGCTTGCCCGGACAGGACAACACAATAAACTGTTAACCAACGCAAACTTTCCTCAGGAAAAAGTACCAGAAACCTCCTTTAATACTATCAGACGTTTGAAAATCCGTGGTTATTTCTTATTCAGATACCGCGGGGATTATGGGAATGGAGAGGGCGACATCGCTGTTTTGTCCCCGATGCCGCAACGCGTGATCGACTAAGACCAGCGCCATCATCGCTTCTGCGATCGGCGTCGCCCTTATACCCACACAGGGGTCATGCCGACCGGTGGTGACCACTTCCACCGCATTGCCGTGCACGTCGACACTGCGACCGGGGATACGTAGGCTGGAGGTCGGTTTCAACGCGAGATGTGCAATCACATCCTGACCAGTCGAAATTCCGCCTAAAATGCCGCCGGCATTGTTGGACAAAAAGCCTGCAGGGGTGATTTCATCCCGATGCTCGGTGCCCTTTTGCTCGACAGCGGCAAACCCCGCGCCTATCTCGACCCCCTTAACCGCATTGATGCTCATAAGCGCGTGGGCCAGATCCGCGTCCAACCGGTCGAATACGGGTTCGCCGAGGCCGGGAACCATGTTCGACGCTACCACGGTGATCTTGGCCCCAATGGAATTGCCTTCCTTATTCAGGGCCTGCATATATTCCTCCATGGCGGGCACTTTGCTGGGGTCGGGGCAGAAAAACGGATTGTTGCCGATCTCATTCCAGTCCACCCGGTCGATGGTAATTGGACCGAGTTGCGCAAGATAACCGCGCACTTCGATACCCCAGGTTTCGCGCAGTACTTTTTTGGCCACCGCGCCGGCCGCGACTCGCATGGCCGTCTCCCGGGCGGAGGATCGGCCGCCGCCGCGGTAATCGCGGATGCCGTATTTCTGCATGTAGGTGTAATCCGCGTGGGCGGGGCGAAAAACATCCTTGATGTTGCCGTAGTCCTTTGACCGCTGGTCGGTATTCTGGATGATCATGCCAATAGGAGTGCCGGTGGTCTTGCCCTCAAACACCCCCGATAGAATGCGCACCTGATCTTCTTCCCGACGCTGGGTGGTGTAGCGGGATTGTCCGGGCTTGCGCCGATCGAGATCAATCTGAATATCCGCTTCCGTCAGGGAGAGCCCGGGCGGGCAGCCATCGATGATACAGCCGAGCGCTTCGCCGTGGCTCTCTCCAAAGGTGGTGACCGCGAACAATTTTCCGAATGTATTTCCTGCCATAGCTCACCCACTCAAAAAGGGGCCATTATAGGCCATTAAGCCAAATCCGCCCGATGATCGAGGAGTTGTCGCCGCGTCAGCAAAAACACCCCGTGCCCGCCTCTCTCGAACTCCAACCAGGTGAAGGGCACCTCGGGAAAAGCATCTTCCAGCGCTGCTGCGCTGTTACCCACTTCGACGATTAACACACCGGCATCCGTAAGATGGTCGGCGGCTTCACGCAGCAGGCGCCGGGTGAAGTCCAGGCCGTCCGTGCCCGACTCGAGCGCGAGCCGCGGTTCGGTCCCGTACTCCGCCGGTAGCGCCGCCATATCCTCGGCATCGACATAAGGCGGATTACTGACGATCAGATCGTAGGGGCCTACGAGTTCGGCGAAAAGATCCGACTCCACGGCAGTGACGCGCCCCTCCAACCCGTGCCGCCGGATATTGCGGCGGGCAACCTCCAGGGCCGCGCTGGATACATCGCTCAGGTCAACCTCCGCGTCCGGGAAAGCCAGTGCGGCGGCTATGCCGATACAGCCGTTGCCGGTGCACAAGTCCAAAATGCGGCGCGGTTCCTCAAGGAGCCACGGTTGGAACCCTTGTTCGATCAGTTCGGCGAGCGGAGAACGGGGTATGAGGGTATCTCGGGTCACTTCAAATTCAAGGCCGGCGAAATAGGCGAGGCCGGTCAAGTAAGGCACAGGCAAACGCTCTTGGATACGCCGTTGCAGTAAGTGGAAAATCTCCCGTTTTTCGGCCTTGGTCAAGCGGGTATCCACGATCTGGTTCAACCGCTCCCACGGGGTGCGGATACTCCATAAAATCAACTGCGCCGCCTCGTCCCAGGCATTGTCGGTGCCGTGGCCAAAAAAGAGCTCCGATTTGTGGAATTGCGACGCGCCCCAGCGAACCCAGTCGCGCACTGTCAAGAGTTCACTGATTACGTCCGCCTCGTCAGCCATGCCCGCCCCTCGTTAAAAAGCTGGCATTCTAACGGAAAAGCAGTTATTAACCGAGTCTTCCCCCAAGGCTACTCAAGCGCAATTAGCGCTTTATTTTGCCCGAGGCTTCGCTTAGGGTAAGCGCCTTTTTTGTATGGCTTGCGCCTTTTGAGAGAGTCCGCGATGAAAGATCTGTTTGCCCAGCTGATAACAAGTATCGGAGAAGATCCCACCCGCCCCGGGCTGTTGGACACGCCCGAGCGCGCCGCCGCCGCCTTTCGGTTTCTCACGAGCGGCTACGACCGCGTCATCGACGAGGTGGTGAATGACGCTCTCTTTCCCTCGGACTCGAGTGAAATGATTATCGTCAAAGACATAGAGCTCTACTCCATGTGCGAGCACCATCTGTTGCCGTTCATCGGTCGTGCCCATGTGGGGTACATACCCAAGGGAATGGTGCTGGGACTGTCGAAAATCGCCCGCATTGTCGATATGTATGCGCGCCGCCTGCAGATCCAGGAGCAGCTCACCCACCAGATTGCCGAAACGATCGAACAGGTCACAGGGGCTGCGGGGGTCGCTGTGATTATCGAGGCTAAGCACCTCTGCATGATGATGCGTGGAGTTGAAAAACAGAACTCGTCCATGAAAACCTCGGCGATGTTCGGGGCATTTCGCAACAATCCCGCGACTCGAGCAGAGTTTTTGTCACTGATTCGCTAAGGGCGCGGCGGGCGGCCCGTAGGGGCCGGCGAGTCGAACACGACTTCGACCCGAGCGTCGCTCGAACGGGCAGCCGGCGCNNAAATTGGCCAGCCCGTGCGCCGTGACCCTGTCGGGCGCAACCCCCCTGTCCAACACGCGATCTCTCACCCACTGGGCGTAAAACAGGGAGCGGCGCTGCCGGTCTGCAAAGGTGCCGGGGTGGTAGTCGTGTCCGACCAGGTGCAGTTTCAGTTGGGGGTGCTTCCGCAGAAGATTCAGCAACAGCTCCAGGGTCTGCGGTTGGAGCTGGGGTTCAACGCCGGCCAGCGCCAGCCCCGGCAACACCAGGAAACCTCGCCGCAGCCAGTGCTGCGACCATACCTCCGCCGCGAAATCTGGATCCGCCGGGAAATCGGGGTCGACCCGCACCAGGTCCTGCTGCAGATAAGTTCGACCATTGCCGCGCTGCACCAGGTACCAGACAACATAGATTTCGGCCTGATTTTTATCCAATCCGGCCAGGACCGCGTACAGCTGGTTCGCGTCCATACCGTAAAGCTGCTTCACCCGCAGGAATTCATTAGCCCAGCCGTTGCTGCTGCCACAGTCCAGGCCGGCACACTGGAATAGAACCGTCATGCCTGGCGCGCTCTGCATGTCTCGCAGCAATCGCTGCCTGGCCTGATCGAAGGGAATACGCGCATCCAATTCGACGGTCAGGCGAGCCGTCGATGCTTTAACCAATGATTCTTGTTTCGCGCTCCACTGCCCATTCACCTTGCGAATCGCGCTCAACACGAGGCGATATTCGCCAACGCTCGGCTGGGCTTCGAACACTATCCGGCCGTCGCGCACCAATGGCGTATTCGCATCGTACGGCACCGCAAAGGCCGGGGCGACTAACGCGATCAACAGCACTCGCAGGTAGCATTTCAATGACGGTGTCCTCAAGCATTGGCGAAGTGTCGGTCTATGGCGGTGGCCACGGCAACACATTGGGTGTGCATATGGAAATGGTGATTGCCCGGAAGCCATTGACAGGTCCAGGCCACCGAGCGCGTCAGCCAGTCCTGCACTTTTGGCTCGTCGACCAGAAATCCCTGCTCGGCGGCCACAAGCAGAGTGCGCGCCGTCACCCGTTGGCGGAACGCTTCTACTTGTTCGGCGCTCAAGCGGAGCTCTGACCCCGCAATCAACCGCGCATCGTAGGACCAAAAAAATCCCTGTTCGGTTTCCTGCACCCCGTGGCGTGCCAAGACCTCTGCATCGCGTTCGTCGATGGGCACTATGCCCCGGGCGCGAGCGGTGACAGCTTGGTCAAAAGTGCGGTAATACTGGCGCGGCCGAACCGTAGCCAGGCGCACCGCGCGGATCGATTCCGCTAGGAGAATCGGCGCCTGCTCCGCCACCGCGACACGGGGGTAACCGCCCTCGAGCATGACCAGATGCGAAATGCGTTGCGGAAAAGTACCCGCGGCAAGAAAACTGATAGCGGCGCCGCGCGAATGACCGACCAAGGCAAACGACTCCCAACCCAAAGCATCGGCAACGGCGAACAACTCGGCGACGTCCTGCCAGATATTGTAGGCGCCGAGGAGACCGCGATGTTGGCTCTTGCCATGGCCTGCACAATCGAGACACACAAGGTCATAGCCCGGCAGGTGCGGAGCCATGAAGTCAAAGCTGGCGGCATTATCCAACCAGCCGTGCAGGGCGAGAACGGGTAAGCCGCCGGGGGAGCCCCAACGTTTAGCACTCAGGCGCAGGCCACCGACCGTGAAGACTTCCTCCCGCGCTTGCATCAGGGGTGTTTAAGCCACAGCAACTCCGCCAGGCCACGGCCGACCTGCGGCAAACGCAGCGCCGCCAGGGCCGCGGTGCCCATTCGGTAACGGCCCGTTTCGAAGCCGCAGAGATCATCAAGCAGCGTCCCCACGAGGGGCTGGTGAGTTACGAGTAACACGCGTACGTCAGCGGGCTGCTGCTCAAGCCAGTCCAACACCCGCTGCGGATTGCTGCCGGGCGTGAGAAAATCGGCGATGTGGCGCGGGGTGGCGGCCAACTCCGGTACGCACGAGGTGATTTCTTCGAAGGATTGCTGAGCTCGCACATAGGGGCTGACAAGAACCTGGGTCAGCGCCCGCAGGGATTCGCCGGCTCCAGCGCAAACACGTTGCAGCTCCTGCCTGCCTTCGACAGTGAGCTTGCGATCCCGGTCGCGCGCTGCGGACGGCTCGGCGCAACCATGGCGAAGTAAAAATAGATCCATTGGCAGCCTCTCTTATTCTTATCAGGCCAGTACTCTTATCACGCCAGACAAAGGGTGCGGCTGGGGCCGCCGCCCGGTTATGCCAAAGGTTTCGAATCGTCGGAAGAGATATCCCCAGTCCCGGAAAGGGGTTTGACCTCTACCACCCGGACCGGCTCGACCACCGGCGTCACCTGGGGTTCGACCGGCACCACCACCGCTGCCGGCCAATCGGCGAAAGGAAACGGCTTGAACTCACTGTTGAATGTGAGAAACAGCAAAATCTGATGGATATAGGCCGTCAAACTGCCGCCGAACTCGCGCAGTTTTCGATTATCGCTGCCGGTAATCAGAGCGAAGATAAACTGTACCATCACCAACACGCCAACCACGAAAGAAGCCACATACACAAATACCGCAAACAGCAGCATGTAAATCAGGCGCACCCAGTGTTTGCTGCTGGTGAGGTTCGATTTTAATTGCTGGTCCATAGATTCCCCGCTCTGGATAAATTTTTTTGGTCGACGTTAATGGAATTCCACGTCGCTCGCCATGGCGCCGGTCATAAGATTCTGCACCACGTGCCCTATATCCTGCCCCTCGAACAGAATACCGTGCAAGCCCGAAGCGAGCGGCATATAAACTCCGAGTTCGTCCGCCTTCTGCTTGACGATCTTGAGGGTGTTCACGCCCTCCGCCACCTGGCCTATTTCGGTCAAGGTCTGCTCGAGGGTTTTGCCACTGCCCAAGGCGAAACCGACACGGTAATTGCGACTGAGGTCGGAACTGCAGGTCAGGATCAGATCCCCTACCCCGGCCAAACCGAGAAAGGTCATGGCATCGGCGCCGAGCTTGTTGGCAAACCTACCCATTTCCGCGAGGCTGCGGGTGAGGATCATGGCGTGGGTATTGTGGGCGCAACCGAGGGCGCAGGCCATACCACAGATAATCGCATAGATATTTTTGATGGCCCCAGCGAGCTCGATGCCAAATTTGTCGCGACTGGTATAAACCCGGAAGGTCTTGGAAGAGAACATCTTGGGAATCAAGGCCAACACCGACTCATCATGGCTGGCTATCACACTTCCCGTATGTTGATTCTGCACGATTTCCTTCGCGAAGTTCGGGCCGCTGAGGACACCTATGCGCACGCCCGGCAGCTCCTGCGCGAGTATGTCGCTCATAAGAGTGAAATGGGGGGCCTCTATGCCCTTGGTGGCGCTGATAAACAGGGTATCCCGGCCGACATAAGGCGCCACTTTGCGCGCGACCTCGCGATAAGACTGACTCGGGATAGCCATCACCACCACGGAGGTGCCGCTTAAGGTAGCCGCCAGATCCGCCGAGATCACCAGGTTGTCGTGCAGCCTGTAACCCGGCAGGTACGCTGCATTTTCCCTAAGGGCCTGAGATTCGGCGGCGCGCTCGGCGTTGCGGAACCACAAGGTGGTGGAATAGCCATTGATGGCCACTATATTGGCGAGTGCCGTTCCAAAACTCCCGCCCCCTAAAACCGCAACCTTCAGGTTGCCTGGGTTGGTAAAACTCAAACTCAAACCCTCGTCAGCTGTTTTTATTGTACGGCAGACTCCGTTTATTCATCCTTGGAGACAGCCCTCCTCTTGTACGTCCACCCAGGCCGCAAACTATCAAACCTTCCCGCACGGCACAAGCAGGTCGGGCCGCGCAGGTCGGNNCCGCCTAGGTCGGGCCGCGCAGGTGGGGCCGCCTAGGTCGGGCCGCGCAGGTCGGGCCGCACCGGCCGACAAGACGAGAAACCGCGCCGGCACCGCTACACTGCTTCCGAGCGGTGCCGGCGCAACGCGCTAACGAAACAGGTCGAGCAGCAACTTATTCAACCGCTGGACATAGCTCGCCGGATCTTTCAAGTGGCCGCCCTCGGCGAGGCTGGCCTGATCAAACAGCACGTTTGCCAAATCGGCAAATCGATCCTCGTCCTGTTCCTGATCCAATTTTTGCACCAGCGGATGCGTCGGGTTGATTTCGATAATGGGTTTTGAATCGGGGACTTTCTGACCGGCAGACTCCAGCAGACGGCGCATTTGCGCTCCCATGTCGTGTTCGCCGACCACCAGACACGCTGGAGACTCGGTTAATCGGTGAGTGACACGCACGTCTTCCACTTGCTCGAGCAGGACTTTTTTCATGCGGCCGACCAAATTCTCGAACTGCTTTTCCGTTTCCTTGTGGCTCTCCTTTTCCTCTTCACTTTCGACGGCACCCAGGTCGAGCGCGCCCTTGCTGACGTCCTGGAAGGACTTTTCGTTGTATTCCATCAAGTGGCCCATGAGCCAGTCGTCCACTCGATCGGTCAGCAGGAGGACTTCGACCCCTTTCTTCCGAAATACTTCTAAATGGGGGCTGTTTTTAGCGGTATTAAAGTTTTCGCCCACCACGTAATAAATTTTTTCCTGCCCTTCTTTCATTCGCTCGATATATTGATCCAGGGATTGATCCTGGTCCGGCGAATTGGTAAGGGTGGTAGAAAAACGCAGCAATTTCGCTATTTTTTCCTTGTTGGCATAATCCTCGGCGGGGCCTTCTTTCAGGACCTGGCCAAACTCACGCCAGAACTTGGTGTATTGTTCGGAGTCGCCGGCCAACTTGGTCAACATATCCAAAACCCGCTTGGTCAAGGCGGATTTCATATTGTCCACGTTTGGATCTTTTTGCAAAATCTCCCGCGAGACATTCAGCGAGAGATCGTTGGAGTCGACCACGCCCTTGATAAAACGCAAATACAAGGGCAGGAATTGCTCCGCCTGATCCATGATGAAAGTGCGCTGCACATAAAGTTTCAGCCCGCGCGCGCCTTCGCGGTTGTAGAGGTCGAATGGTGCCCGACCCGGCAGATAGAGCAGACAGGTATAGTCCAACTTGCCTTCGACGCGGTTGTGGCTCCAGGACAAGGGTTCCTGAAAGTCGTGGCTGATATGCTTGTAGAATTCTTTGTATTCTTCGTCGGTGATATCGCTGCGGGAGCGCGTCCAAAGTGCGGTTGCCTTGTTGATAGTCTCATCTTCCGGCTCTTTTTTCTCCGCGTCCTCGCCGAAGTGCTCCTTCTCCATGACGATGGGCAGAGAGATATGATCGGAATATTTTTTGATAATGGATCGCAGGCGCCACCCGTCGGCGAACTCTTCCTCGCCCTTTTTCAAGTGGAGCACCACTCGCGTACCGCGACTGGCTTTTTCCGTATTTTCAACGGTATATTCCGCCTCGCCGGCACTCGTCCAATGGACAGCCTGGTCCGCCGGCAAACCGGCACGCCGGGTAAAGACCTCGACCTTGTCCGCGACTATGAAAGCCGAATAAAAACCGACCCCAAATTGGCCGATCAATTGGGCGTCCTTTTTCTGGTCGCCAGACAACTTCGCCATAAACTGCGCGGTACCGGATTTTGCGATGGTCCCCAGATGATCGATGACTTCGTCGCGACTCATCCCTATGCCGTTATCGTCGATGGTGACCGTTTTTGCCTCCTTGTCGAAGGAGACGCGGATCCGCAAGTCGGGATCGCTCTCATAGAGGCCGGAGTTTTCCAGCGCTTCAAAACGCAGCTTGTCCGCAGCGTCCGAGGCATTGGAGACCAGCTCCCGCAAAAATATCTCCTTGTTGGAGTACAGGGAGTGGATCATCAAGTGGAGAAGCTGCTTGGCTTCGGTGNNGCAACGGTCATATTTTTCTCCTTGGTTATCTTGGATAGGACATAGCCCCCCGGCTAATGCCCTCGAATGACATGCTGGCCAAAATGGGGATCAATTTGCCTATTTCAACCGGAACCCCGCCGATCCCTGGCGCGCGGGTCGATTAATTGCAGCGGTAGACACCGAACCTCTGACTACCGGCTTCCATGACGCCTTCGGCAACCACCGTATCACCGCC
>DJFO01000151.1:1560-1807 GCA_002432555.1 Marinagarivorans sp. UBA5870 | reverse complement strand
TTGGACCTGGGCACTATGGTGATCTTGGAGACGGTCTTGGAGGAGGTAGAGCCTTTCTTGACGCAATTGACGACCTGGTCCTGCGTCTTGAGCGCCACCTCATGGCTTTTTGCCGAAGGTTTGACCCAGGTACAGGCCGCCAGTGTCAGCAGACCCATAACGATTGCACACGTTTTCATTGTTGTTCACCCTGCGTTTGGTTTGAGAAATTGGATTGGTCGGGTTGGGAGAAAAGCTTCTCGGCGTC
>DJFO01000151.1:0-1555 GCA_002432555.1 Marinagarivorans sp. UBA5870 | reverse complement strand
CCGAACTGAATTCCGGCTCACCGAGAATTTCAAGCAACATTGGGATCAGCAACACCGTGGGCGCAACCAGGGCGACGGCCGTTTTGGCAAAGCCGCGCAGATGGGTCGCAAAACTCAAGGTGAGAAATCCCAGAAGAAACACTATGGCCGCAGAAAAAACGGCGACGAAATTGCCCTGCCAGCGCCAAAGGTGGCCCTGGAAAGCCCAATAAGGCGCACTGAATTCGAAAGCGGAAACGGCGAGTATCGCCGCAAGGGCCGCCGCGAGATGGCTGGTGAATTTGCCATCGTGGCGGATATTCTTGCCGATGAAGCCCCAGACCCCAGCGTACACCACGGCAGCCAGGACCGGATAAATGGCGTTAAGGGCAAACTGAGACAACTTTTCCCGGCTGGGCTCGGACAAATAGCTGTCCCATATCTGCAGCCCGATCAGCAGCAATGCGAGCAGCCCGTACACCCACCAGTGCGCCAAGGAATGCCCGAGAGCCTCCCAGCGCGACAAAGGCAGGGCCGGTGGTACCGCATGATCCGACGAACAGATCCGTAGGTGACTCTTGCCGACCTCGAAAATTTGGCCGGAGAAAAAGGGCGCACTGCCGCGCACCCGGATTTTCTTTTTACTCCAGGCCCCGCGCGGATTTTGTTCGATACGCCAGGAGCCATTGAGACTGCCGAGGTCGCGGCTCGCCAAACGGCCGCTCGGCCCGTCAACGCTGATCTCCAGATGGCGCGGCTCCACATGCGGATCCTGCAGCACCAGATCGCAGTCGAGGGCCCGCCCGATTGAAATGCGCTCTCGGTCGAACACCTGGGTGCTGATAACGGCCCCGGCGCGGTTGACGAGCTGCACCACTAGCGCCATGCAAGAACCTCGACAAACTTTGCGAGAAAACGCTCGGCCGCCGGGCGGGTCACGCCGGCGAGAGTAAAGTGATCCATAACCGCGCGGTTTGCCTGATCGAGCGTCACACCTATAAAAAATACATCGTAAAGGCCGGGCAATTTGCTGTAGGGGCGCACACAGTAGCTGGCCCGCCGGCGCATTGCGCGCTGGTTCTGTGGGTTTTCCGTGCGCAGGATGCGATCGACACATTCGTAGTTCGCCACGTCGTCTTCGCCCGCTTTATTGCCAGGTCTGGCCCCTGCCGTATTCGAGCGTAAAAAACGATAAAACGCGGCCGGGTGCCAGTTTTCCGCTTCGAAATAATAGTATTCGTATTCGAAGAAACCGCTGCTGAACTCTTCGCTGATATAGATGCTGTCGGCGTTATTACAGCCGCGGGCGATTTCCAGCGTACCCGCCTCTTTGTCAAAATCGCTGTTGCCCCAACAGTCGAACCAATCGGCAATTTCGCCGAGAATCACGGCCTGCCCCATTTCTTCCCGTGGCCACTCGCGGTTCTGCACGGCACCGAGCATGCCGTCGGTGACTTCGGCGATCTGCCGGGCCATGTCTGGCAGAATCTGGTAATCGGCGGACATCTGCTGGCTCTTAGTCAGCAATTTCTCCAGCGCCTGCACGGGCACCAGAAAACCGACCTGGTTGCCGGCG
>DJFO01000214.1 GCA_002432555.1 Marinagarivorans sp. UBA5870 | reverse complement strand
CAAGAAACCCACCGATGACGGGGTGGGTGCCGCTAGTGGAGGAGGTTCGACGCTCCTTGAAGGCGAGTTTGCGGCGGATATCGGATCGTGTCTATTCACATTTGAAAGAACTCGGCGTGCAAGAAGCCCGAACGAACAGATCAAGACTAAGTCACCAAGGCAAAGATCCCCACCCCTCCCCCAATAATTGCGGAAGCGTAGATAGGTAGCTTCAATCGCCCCACAAAAGAGAAGAATCCGTCAAGGATAGGATCGAGACTTCCGAGCGTTGAGCGTGAATCAACAGCCGCAACCTCATCGCCTGTAAACATTGGAAGCCAGTAGGACTCGGCAAATCCAGGTTCGGAAAAATAAAGGCTGTGCCCGCCCGAATGATATCGATTGGTAAACCTTGATCCATTGAACCCCCTGAAACCAACCTTCCCCGCCATGCCGAGCCCAATCACGAACGCCTTCGAAAACCACAAGACGTAATCCTTTGTCCCACACTCATTTACTACCTTGACTTTTCCTGTTCGCTGAATAGCAGACCAATCGTAATCCTCGGGAAGAACACTCCCGCAGAGCACGAGAACGATCTCGGTTCCACTCANNATCGCCAACTACTTCCTCCAGAGCCTTCACGGCAAGGAAGGTGCCGAAGCTATGTGCAAATATAAGAAGGCGGCGCGGGTGGCCAGAGCCAACCTCGCTCCTAACTCTGCCAATCAGCCTGGACAATTCCCTGTTCCTTGCCCAAGGCAAAAGCAATGCGAACGCCGAGAAGTAGCCGTACCGATATGAATGCACCGAACAACGATCTGTAACTCTTTCAACGGCTGCTTCCAAGCTCCGCTGCCATTGACCGTAGGTTCTTATGCCATGAATGGTGAAGAGCGCCAATTCTTTATCGACAGCCTTTCTATCGACTTTTGATCCGGATACGTACCTAAGGCTTTCTGCGACACGATCTCGCCAAGCCGCGCTGGAGGCACCTGCCGGTATCACGATATTGCAGCTCTCTTCAAAAACTGCACGAAAACTGCTCAGATCACCAATGTTTGCTGTTATTCCGATGATCCTCTCTGGCCGCTTAAGCCCTCGCTCTCTAGACATCTGTTGAAGCAGAGACATGCCAACNNCAGGCGTTTCACCAGACCGAGCAGGAAGAATTACGTCAAGGACAACAACATCGAAATACTGATTGCGCATCGCAGCCCTCGCCGAATGCACGCAATCAACTGCTACAACACTCTGTTCCGCAACTACACCCGCAGAAGCAAGATGCGCCGAAAGAGATCTGGCCCGCGCAACATCATCATCAACAATGAGGACCCTCATAGGGTGCTCGCAATGGCCCGATCTAGGCTTTCCTTCCACGCAGCTTTTGAGCTATCAAAGTAGACGATTCCAAGATAAGAAGCTCCGCACTCCTTTCTAAGCACAACATCAAGCGAGGAGAGCGTATGAGAAGCGATCGTGTCGCTGAAAGAATCGTACTGAGTAAGGAAAACAATCTTTGCTCTGCGATTCAAACGAACCATCTTCCTATNNCGCCGAAAGTCCTGAATCTCCCGCCCGACTCAACGTGAGACTTGTCGTAAGTTGGAAGACTCATATCCATGACAACCAGATCAAAATCCTTCTCTTCAATAATCCGGCAACCCGCATTGAAGGAGTGCGCCTCAACTAGCGTGACGTGCGGGTACGACTCACTGACAAAAGAAATCACGCGCGATCGCTTGTGATCGCTATCCTCGACGATAAGAATCTCAGCCATGCCTTATCTCCACAGAAAACTTATCATCAACCACATCCACATCCAGCGAGAACTTCTCTGACACCGTGCCAAGTTGATTTCTAACTTTCCCTAGCCCTGTGCCTCGTTCCGAATGCAGTACAGTCGGACTCACAGGGGCTTTGATCGCGCTTCTTATTCTTGGCACGACAGTCGTCCTCAGCTCATTCCTCACAGTATCTGCAACCTCATTTCTAACAAAAAGCGACCAACCCCCGCCGCTCCTACGACCTTCTGCGACGACGCGCGTCGCTACGCCGAAGCCACTGTGGCGAACAGCATTCTNNTGTTGAGAAGCGAGATCACAAACGGCTTCATGTGCTCGCCATCAATGTTTACGTCGGATAGAGCGGATGCCTGATTGTCGACGTAGATCGGACGCCCCCTAACTCGCGCATAACACTCTGCGGAAACATCAACCATTCTGTTGACCTGGTAAGACTTAGCGGTCGGAGATCCGGCTCGCCTGAACCACTCAGAGACGGTGGATATGTCTTCCCTCACTTCATTCTTAGCAAGCCTGATCGCAGTAACGAGGTCATCGAGCGCGACCGAGCCCCGAACTTCATCCAGCTGCAACTTTAGCTGATCGAAGACCTCATCCACACCCTGCCTAAGATCAACGTTTATACGCTCCCTCATCTCGGCCAGCAGCTGCTCAGTGCGCTGCCAGAGAACGTCTAGGCAGAGATCAATTGCTTCTTCCGCATTCTTTGCATTCTCAAGCGCATCTCTGAGCGGAGAGAACTCGTGCGCATACGTTGCGTAACCGAACACTTTTGTTACGTCATCGTGCTCAATCGTCACCTTCATCCATTCTTCCGCCTCTGCTATCAACTCGTTGAAGCTTGCGGAGAACTTTCTCAGGCATGCGTCTATTTGCTCGGCAGTATCATCTTTGAGGAGAGCATTCGCTTCTTTCCAGTATCTGTTCTCCGAATAGACGCCATTCTCATCAGACTCAGTTATCAGCATCCTCCCTTCCACTCGGGATCGCATCAGGTTCGAGAAGAAGCCATGCCTTATCTCTGCACTTAGACTCTTCGCTAAACCACCCTTCTCGTCAAAAAGAAAACTGGACTTCACCAACCCATACAACTTCAAAAGCGCAGTGTTCTTGTCTC
>DJFO01000048.1:3009-3961 GCA_002432555.1 Marinagarivorans sp. UBA5870 | reverse complement strand
GTAGAAGGCAATATAGGCGTAACAGAGAATGGGCAGAAAGAAAGCCATCTGAATGCCGATGCTGTCGGCCAAGACCCCTTGCAGCAGCGGCACCAGAGCGCCACCGACGATCGCCATACACAGGATGCCGGAGCCCTGACTGGTGTGCGGCCCGAGACCCTTGACGGCCAGACTGAATATGGTGGGAAACATAATCGAATTGCACAGACCCACCGCGAGTATGGCCCACATGGCCACCTTACCCGAAGTCAGCATGGCGATCGCAATCAGGACGCACGCGCAGACCGCGTTGAAAGCGAGAACCTTGCCGGCCGCGATGCGCTGCATGGCCGCCGCGCCTATAAATCGGCCAACCATGGCGCCGCCCCAATAGTAGGCGACCAGCTCCGCGGCTTGCGCTTCTGGCATAGCGCCGATTTTTGGTTCGGAAATAAAATTCACCAGAAAACTGCCGATCGCCACCTCGGCGCCAACGTACACAAATATTCCCACAGCGCCGAGCACGAGATGCCTATATGACCAGGCGGATGCGGCCAGGTCACCGGCGTGCACAGGGATTTCCTCGTCGACCACACGCGGCAACTTCAACATGGCAAAAATGCCGGCGAGCAAAACCAGGGCGCCGGCGAGCATCAGATAGGGGCCTTGCACCGCCTGGGCCTCCTGCGCTTTGAGCTCGGCGCCGGTCAAGCCGACGGCCGCGCCGGAGAGAATCAGCACTGAACCGAAGAGGGGCGCTATGGTAGTGCCGAGGGAATTAAAAGCCTGGGTCAGGGTGAGACGGCTGGAGGCGGTGCGCGGCGGTCCGAGGATGGTGACGTAGGGGTTGGCGGATACTTGCAATATGGTAATACCGCCGGCGAGGACAAACAGGGCAACCAAGAATACCGCATACACCTGCATCTGCGCGGCCGGGTAAAACATCAAACAGCCAAGCGCGGCTATGCTAAGC
>DJFO01000048.1:1900-2992 GCA_002432555.1 Marinagarivorans sp. UBA5870 | reverse complement strand
AAGCAGAACTGCACCAGCATGGCCTGGGTGTAGTTGAGATCAAAGACATTTTTGAGATGGGGAATCAAAATGTCGTTCAAGCAGGTCAGAAACCCCCACATGAAAAACAGCGAGGTCAACCAGACCAGCGACATTGTATGGTTTTGCCCCCCGAGCCCGACGGCGGCAGCACTGTGGCTGCCAGGTCCTGACATTGCAGACATAAAAACCCTCAGATTGTTATAGCTATAGATGACTGCCGCCCCGCCTTGTCAGGCGGTGAGAGGCATTTATGGTTTGGTATTCCCGCCGCGACAAGCCCGGACAACGGCGAAGAGCGGCTATTATGCGTGGTCGAACCGGCGACTACCAGGGTCGAGACGGCAGCTTAAATGCACCGGGCGTCTCTCTAACGTTAACGTTGGGCAGGCGGAAATCCGCGGCAGAGAGGAAAGACCGGCCTGCCGCTAACCGGACACCCACTACAGCGGGACGCTAACCGGACGCTAACCGGACACCCACTACAGGACCAGGACTACCTGGACACCCATAGGCCTGACGGACTACAGGACTAACTGGACAGGACTAACTGGACACCCAGAGATCTATCGGATTAATCGAACGTACAGCAGCCTCTAACCAGACACCCACTACCGCTAACCAGACACCCACTACCGCTAACCANNGACACCCACAGCTCGATCAAACGACGGACTTGTCGAGCTGGTGCGCAGGCGACAGCTTCTGTTTTTCGGTCATGGAATCGGTGATAAGGCCGATCGCCTCATCGAGCAGGGCGCGCATAGCCTCGCGGCCGCCGGCCACATCTCCGCCGCGGATACATTCATAAATACTGCGGTGATCCGCCGCGCTTGCCGCGCGCACCGCTTTTAATTGATTGGTGCAAGCGATGCTAATCCGCAGGGCGGCCCGGATAAAATCGCAAAACTGGATGAAAAAGCGGTTGTTGCTCGCCTCTAGCAGGCGGGTGTGAAATTCGATGTCTGCGTCCAGCGGATCGTCCTCGCCCCGCTCCGCCAGCTCCATCCTGTGCAGCGCGAGGGCAATCGCATTGATCTGCGCGGGGGAGGCCGAACGGCATGCGAGGGCGAC
>DJFO01000048.1:0-1809 GCA_002432555.1 Marinagarivorans sp. UBA5870 | reverse complement strand
ACGCGGGTAACACTTCGGCTGATTTGGAACTGCGCCGACAGCTCGGCTTCGGTAGGAAACCCGGCGTCTATGTTGTATTTTCCTTGCACTATGGCTCGGCCCAGCTCATAGGTAAGCTGCTGCGTCAAATTGCGTGAGGTATTGATCAGTTCCATAGCAACCTCTGTAGGTTCAGCCGCCCGAAGGAGGACGCCCAGGGGAGCGCCGCCCGGCTTATAGTCGAAAATTCTATTACTTATTGAAAGCGCCGGGCAACTGCAACGCGATAAACCGCGTCGGCCGCTGCCCTTGGGGAATTCGGCCCTACCGAAATCGAATCAAAAAGAAACTGGACTATACTTCAAGAAAAACCGAGTCGNNTCAAGCTGCGCCAAATCATGGTGCGCCTACCACAGGTTCTTATGCACGCACATATTCTGGTCGTTGAAGACAATCCCGATAACAGCAAGCTGGTCTCCTGGATTTTGGAGGACGAAGGTTACGAGGTCACCTGCGCGGAAAGTGGTGAGCGCTGCCTGAGCCTTCTGGAAAAGGAAAAATTCGATCTGATCCTGATGGACATCNNGAGGCGACACGGCGCATCCGCCAGATGCCGCGCCTGCAGAAACTGCCAATCCTGGCATTGACTGCCCACGCCATAGAAGCGGAACAGCAGAGCATTCTCAATAGCGGTGTGGACGAATTGCTCACCAAACCCATCAACGACGAACAATTGATCCGCGCCCTCAACAAATACCTGCGCCCTTGATTTGCCGCGCCCCAAAATAAAAAAGCCGGCCTAAGCCGGCTTTGCGATCTATTCGACCCTTAGCGCCCCGCGCGGATTTTCTCGACCAGAAAATCGACTACCTGCAGCATCTCCTTTTGGCCACCAGAGTTGGTGGCGGAGACGTGATAGTAACCACCGACGACGATTTCCGGGGTACCGGTCACCTTGTAGGCGCGCTGCCGGGCGTCCGCCTGGGTTACCTGGGCATTGACGGCAAAAGAGTCCATGGTTTTGATGAAGGTATCACCATCGAGACCATGCGCGGCAACCACGGCAGCGATTTCGTCGCTGGTCACCAGGCGCTTGTTGTGTTTGTGCATCGCATCGAAAAACGCGGTGTGCAGTTTGTCGAGCTGTCCCAAGGCGCTCGCGGTGTAATAAAGCTTGGCGTGGGTCCACATGGCATCGGGCGGATTGCGCCGCTGTTGCCACATGGCCGGCGAACGCACCAGGGTCACGTCGGCGGGCAATTTTTTCTCCCATTCGGCCAACACTGGCTCGAACAAGTAGCAGTGGCCGCATCCGTACCAGAAAAGTTCGGACACCTCGATTTTACCCGCTTTGGCTGGCTTGGGCTGACCGGCCAGAACCGTATAGTGTTTACCCTCTTCGAATGCCGGTTTGGGTTCCTCGGCGGCGCAGGCCAACAGCGGCAGCACCACCCCCAAAATCGCAACCAGAAAACGCATGGNNTTTGAAAATGAATCGTTCGGAATTGGCAGCCGCGGCTAACCGAGGCGATTAGAAGCTGAGGGCCGCGCCGAGTTCCGCTCGCATCGCGAAAGCGTGAACCACTTCAGGTCGCGCGGTCGCGCCGGCCTCAGTTCAAGCCGGCAATATAATTTGCCAGCGCGACGATTTCCGCATCGCTCAAATTTTCCGCCACCTTGCGCATGACCTGCGCTTCGCCGTCGTTGACACGACTGCCGGCACGGAACTCGCGCAGCTGTTTCTCGATGTACTGCGCGTGCTGGCCGCTGAGCCGCGGAAACACCGCCGGTTCATTGCCAAGGCCGCGCGGCGAATGGCAACCGGTGCAC
>DJFO01000244.1 GCA_002432555.1 Marinagarivorans sp. UBA5870 | reverse complement strand
ACCAGACCGGCTTTGAGGAGTTGGTCTTTCAGTGAGCTCATTGGCTTCTCCACTCTTGACTGGTGCGCCACACGGCGACCGATTTTTATTTGTTTAGCTCCGGGTGCACGCTTCAGTCCTGCCGCGCGAGCCCGTCCAGCAAATGCCCCATCAGAACCCGGCTTCGCTCGAAGTGAGCAGGCACGCCCTGCAGTTGTTCCCAGCTTTGCACAAATCGCGCGGGCGGCGGGACAGTACCGCCTTCGGCAGCGGCAAAAATGNNGGCTGGGCCTCCAGGTGAAACTGCAGCGCCACCACCTTCGATCCCCACAGGAAACCCTGGTGCGCGGTGCAGGCAGAAGACGCCAGCGGCAAAGCGCCCGCGGGCAGTTCGAAGGTATCCCCGTGCCAGCACAAAAAGGTGTCCCGCTGCGGCAGCCATGCCGCCCGCGGGTCCGCGCGAGCGGCGGCGGTTTTATGAACCTCGAACCACCCCATCTCGGTTTCGGGCGCGCGATAGACCCGGGCACCGAGCACATCCGCCAGCAACTGGCTGCCGAGGCAGATGCCGATCACGGTTTTGCCAGCGCCGATGGCGCCCTCGATAAACTGCTTCTCGGGCCGCAGCCAATTGAATTTATCCTCATCATAGGCGCTCATGGGACCGCCCATGATGCCCAGCCAGTCAAAACCCGCTGGGTCGGGCAGCGCCTCGCCCCGGTGAAGCATGGTGCGAGAGACTTTCCAGCCGCGCTCGGCGAACCAGCCGCGNNGAAGCGCATAAGTGAGCCTTGGACTGGCAGGTTGAGTTAGCCGCGACTTTGGCGGCAGCATAAACTGGACGGATCAGGACGCAAAGGGTTTGGCTGCGAATTGACCAGGCCCGGCTATTCGTTTTGGTAATGAGCAGGGATCGCAGACGGTGCAGATAGGATAAATTCAGTGGACCCGGTGGATGCCACTAATTGGTGTTTTTGCAACCGGGTCATCTTCTTGATCGCCCGTTCGCGCCGGCTCGCCGCCGCGCGATCTGGGAAAACCGCACAATAAACAACCCGCAGAGGTTTTTGCGTGCGAAAAAATTTCGCCCCTTTCGGCGGGTGAATTCCTGCGGCAACGTCTGCATGTTCACGCAGCCGTCGCGCCACGTCGGTGGTGATCCCCGTGTAAAGATTGAATTTGTCAGTGAGAATCATGTACACATACCAGCTGCTCATGCCGCTGCATTCCTCAGTTTATTTTTGCGAGCCCGCGAGCAATACTCGAGCGCTGTTTTTGCGGAACGTTTCAATTTTATCTAATCTATGGGGCGGGCCTCGCGGCTTATCCCCGCGGCTTATCCCNNGTCCGGTGCCCTGAGCTTTTTTTGCATTTATCGATGGTCAATCCGGGAGAGCAGGAGTATTATGCGCCCCCGCGTATATCCGCATGCAAGCTACGGGCTACATTCAAGTAATTTGCACGCTAGATGCAAGCAACGGGCTATAAGTCGTTCGAATTCTTACCTTTTATAAAACGATCGGCTGGGGGGTTAAATGCTATCCATAGACACAGTTGCCCATAACTGGTCTTTCGCAGTCTTTATCTGCGGCGTTATTTTTATTTGTGCCTTCATGCTTGCCATCCCCGTACTCATGGGAGGCCGCAGCCGAGGGCGAGCCAAAACCGAACCCTTCGAATCGGGTGTGGTCTCCGTCGGTGGAGCCCGTCTGCGCCTCTCGGCCAAATTCTATCTGGTCGCCATGTTTTTCGTGATCTTCGATATCGAAGCCCTGTTTCTCTACGCCTGGGCGGTGTCGGTGCGCGAAAGCGGCTGGCCGGGCTTTATCGAAGCATTGATTTTCATCCTGGTGCTGCTGGCCGGTCTGGTTTATATCTGGCGCGTCGGCGCCCTCGATTGGTCATCGGTCACCCGCCATAAACGCACGGGTCGAGCCGCGGCCAACCCGCAAGTGCGGACTGAACCTTAAGCCTAAACGAATGAGCGCTCGGCGCTAAATAACGAGCCCTCAGCGCCTTGAGCGCTCAGCGCGAAACTTAAAGAGCCCTCAGCGCCTTGAGCGCTCAGCGCGAAACTTAAAGAGCCCTCAGCGCGTAAGCGCTTAGCGCGAACCGAATAAATCGAGGCACACGATGGATTACACCCTGACGCGTATCGATCCGAACAAAACGCAATCTCGCTATCCGGAACAGTCCCGCGAGCGGGTTGCGGATCCCCTGGCGGATCAGGTACATCGCAATATCTACATGGGCAAATTGGAGGATATGCTCCAGGGAGCAGTCAATTGGGGCAGAAAGAACTCCCTTTGGCCCTATAACTTTGGGCTGTCCTGCTGTTACGTGGAAATGGCGACCGCCTTTACGGCACCGCACGATCTCGCGCGCTTCGGCGCCGAGGTCATTCGCGCGTCGCCGCGCCAGGCGGATCTGATGGTGATCGCCGGCACCTGTTTTATAAAAATGGCTCCAGTAGTACAGCGGCTCTACGAACAAATGCTGGAACCCAAATGGGTTATCTCCATGGGTGCCTGCGCCAATTCCGGCGGTATGTACGATATCTACTCCGTGGTCCAGGGGGTGGATAAATTCCTGCCGGTCGATTTGTATATTCCCGGCTGCCCGCCGCGCCCGGAAGCTTTCCTCCAGGGGCTGATGCTGCTGCAGGAATCCATCGGCAAAGAGCGCCGGCCGCTGACCTGGGTCGGCGGAGACCAGGGTGTTTACCGCCCGGTAATGCCGGCGCAGCGGGACGTAAAACATGAGGAGCGTATCCAGGTGGTCAACCTGCGCGACCCAGACAGCGTCTAGGCGACCCCGTCTGGCCAATTAGATTATTGTGTCCCGGCCGGCATCCCCGGTGTGCGTAGCAGCGTTAACAAGCCAGCACAAGATTGGCAGGACGGGTCGGCAAAAAGTGCGGGAATAAGCGCGCGGGAATAATCGAAAGTTCTGCAATCTTTTTTATTGGGCGACTATGCAAGCAACGGCTGAAAATGCAACCTTGGGGGCGGATTTACCGGAAGTGGTAAAGGAGCTGTTTGCGCGGTTTGGCGAGCAATCTTTTGTATTGCAGCCTACCAAAGACCAGGTGCCGACCCTCTGGGTCGAACGGGCCAAGCTGCTCGAAGTCCTGCAATTTCTGCGCGATCTGCCGCGGCCCTACGCCATGCTGTACGACCTTTCCGCGATGGACGAGCGGCTACGCACCCACCGCTGGGGACTGCCCGCGGCGGACTTCACCGTGTTTTATCACCTGCTCTCCATCGAGCGCAATTCCGACGTGCGCATCAAGGTCGCCCTGTCCCAGGACAGTCTGTCGGTGCCCACGGTGACCAAAATTTGGCCGAACGCCAACTGGTACGAGCGGGAGGTCTGGGATTTATTCGGCATTAACTTCGATGGCCACCCGCTGCTGGTGCGCATCATGTTGCCGCGCACCTGGACCGGCCACCCCCTGCGCAAAGACTATCCGGCCCGCGCCACCGAATTTGATCCGTTTATGCTCGACGCCGCCAAACAGGACGCGGAGCAGGAAGCGCTGCGCTTCAAGCCGGAAGAATGGGGCATGCAGCGCGGTACCGCCGACGAGGATTTCATGTTCCTCAACCTCGGCCCCAACCACCCGAGTGCGCACGGTGCATTCCGTATAGTGCTGCAGTTGGACGGGGAGGAAATTCTCGACTGCGTGCCCGATATTGGTTATCACCATCGCGGCGCGGAGAAAATGGGCGAGCGCCAGTCCTGGCACAGTTACATCCCCTACACGGACCGCATCGATTATCTCGGCGGGGTCATGAACAACCTGCCCTACGTGCTGGCGGTGGAAAAGCTCGCCGGCATCCAGGTGCCTGCCCGGGTGGAAACCATTCGGGTGATGATGGCGGAGTTTTTCCGCATCACCAGCCACCTGTTGTTCCTCGGTACTTACATTCAGGACGTCGGCGGCATGACGCCGATCTTTTTCATGTTCACCGACCGCATGAAAGCCTACGACGTTATCGAAGCGGTGACGGGCGGGCGCATGCACCCGGCGTGGTTCCGCATCGGCGGCGTCGCCCACGACCTGCCGAACGGCTGGCAGAACAAGGTGCGTGAATTTGTCGAGTGGATGCCCAAGCGCCTCGATGAATACGTCAAGGCGGCGATCAAAAACAGTGTGCTCAAATCGCGCACCATAGGCGTGGCTCAGTACAACTCAAAAGAGGCGATTGAGTGGGGCGTCACCGGCGCCGGCCTGCG